>JALTEO010000055.1 GCA_027073875.1 Bacteroidales bacterium | reverse complement strand
GTTTTATACCGAAAGAAATCAGGTTTGCAAATTTATTGATTGATTTCTTTCGAGCTCCGACTTTGTCGTGAGTCCTCGTTTGTCGGGACATAATTGGTTCTAAGCAGCTTTGTTTTTGCAAACCTGTCAAGAACCATTATAAAAAATATAATTCTAATTAACAAATTATCAATCTTGATTTATTAAGTTTGTGAAAAATTTAATTAAAAAACAGATATTATGGCAAAAGGATTTTATAAAGTACCGATAGCTAAGAATGAACCCATCTTAAGCTATGGACCCGGGACAAAAGAGAGAAAAGAACTAAAAGCTAAATTGGAAGAACTTCGTTCAATAGAAATGGAAATCCCAATGTGTATCGGAGGAAAAGATGTTAAAACCGATAAAAAAGTCAGGATCTTCCCGCCCCACGACATTAACCATACGCTGGGATATTATTATCAAGGAGGCGAAGCCGAAGTTAATCAGGCAATAGATGCTGCTTTGGCGGCAAAACCCGCTTGGGAAAACCTGTCGTGGGAACATCGTGCTTCGATATTTTTAAAAATTGCAGATTTAATTTCAGGACCTTATCGTGCTAAAATAAATGCTGCCACAATGTTAGCACAATCAAAAAATGCTTTTCAGGCAGAGATTGATGCCGCTTGCGAATTAGCTGATTTCTTTAGATTTAATGTGCAATATATGACGGAAATCTATAATGACCAACCCGAATCGGCTGCAGGCATGTGGAACAGAGTGGAACAACGCCCTCTCGAAGGTTTTGTTTTTGCACTTACACCGTTTAATTTTACTTCCATTGCCGGCAATTTACCTACTGCTCCGGCAATGATGGGAAATGTTGTTGTTTGGAAGCCATCAAAAACAGCAGTATATTCTGCTCATGTTTTAATGGAAATTTTTAAAGAAGGTGGCTTGCCCGATGGTGTTGTGAATTTAGTTTATACCTCGGGACCTACAGCCGCCAAAGTTGTTTTTGCACATAAGGATTTTGCAGGATTTCATTATACCGGATCAACTCAAGTCTTCCAAAGCATTTGGAAAGCAATTGGAGCAAACATTCAAAACTATCGTTCCTATCCGCGAATTGTTGGTGAAACAGGTGGTAAAGATTATGTCCTTGCTCATAAATCGGCAAATCCTCAACAAGTGGGAACTGCCTTAACCCGAGGTGCTTTTGAGTATCAAGGGCAAAAATGTTCAGCTGCCTCGCGTGCATATATCCCATCTAATTTGTGGGAAGATGTTAAAAATCATATGGCAAAAGAACTTGACGAAATTAAGATGGGACCTCCCGAAGATTTTTCTAATTTCGTAAATGCTGTTATTGACGAAGCATCATACAATAAACTCGTAAGTTTTATTGACAAAGCAAAAGAAGATGCCGATGCTGAAATAATTTTCGGTGGGAACTATGATAATTCAAAAGGATATTTTATAGAGCCGACTGTAATTTTAGCAAAAGACCCACATTATGTAACAATGGAAGAAGAACTTTTCGGACCGGTGCTTACGGTGTATGTTTACGATGAAAATAAATTTGATGAGATAATGGACACATTAGATAATACATCAATGTACGCACTGACGGGAGCTATTTTTGCAAGTGACAGATACGCCATTGAACGAGCAACCAAGCGATTGACTCATACTGCCGGAAACTATTACATTAATGACAAGCCGACAGGAGCAGTTGTAGGACAACAACCATTTGGCGGTGCTCGTGGCTCGGGAACTGACGATAAAGCAGGTTCAAAAATTAATTTAATGCGTTGGGTTGCTCCACGAACAATTAAAGAAACTTTTGTTCCGCCAACAAATTATCGCTATCCTTTCTTAGACAAAGAATAATCCCGTTTTTGAAATTCTAATTAAAAAAAGCTGCTTTTGGCAGCTTTTTTTATGCTTGATGTTTTGCACCTACGGTGCTTTATTTTTTGCCTTGTTACATTATTACAAAGGTTTTGTCCCTAACGGGACAATATACAATTGATAATTCGTGCTAAAGGCATCTTTTCAATATAATTATACATTGAGACCTTTGCAAAACCCCAAAAAAAGCTGTCATTCTGAGCATTGCGAAGAATCTCAATATGTTGAATAGTAGTTATTTATAGATTCTTCACTGCGTTCAGAATGACAAAATCAGAAGTTTTGCAAAGGTCTCACATTGTAAATTATGAATTAAATAGTGTTCTCGTATGGATAAAGCGGACTAAATATCTTCTGCCGGATTAATTTTATCAGCATCAGGCAACAAACCGATTAATTTTGACGGTTCATGAATAATAATAGGGATATGCTGGGAACAAATCCAAAAGCGTGTTCCCATATAATCAAATTGTGTTACAGGGACTTGTTGTTCATCTCTTTTGCAAACAATACATTCTTTCTTATGATCTTCCATAATTTGTTTTTTATTCCTTAACAAATAAAGTTGCTAATTGTTTAAAAGTTCCCTTTAGAAATATCAGCTTTTATTTTTCAACACATAATATTCTTTCTGCTTTTTCAAATTAAATATAGCAGGTTCAAGAATACTCTCATGATGACCTAAAACGATAAATCCATTTTGATTTAAGTTATTGCAAAATCCTTTAATAATTCTTTTCTGCAACGGAAAATTAAAGTAAATCAACACATTACGACAAAGAATTAAATGGAATTTCATCATAAAACTTTGGTCACCATTAATTAAATCGTGTTGGCGAAACATTACTTTATCCAGCAAAAATGGTTTTACGGCAATTATATCTCGTTTTGCATTTATCTCAAAATACTTACTATGTGGAATACCTCTGTGTATATCGCAATTCGACGGATGGTCATTAATTATTTTATCAAAGTTAGCCATTTGCTCGTAATTGAAACGGTAACGGAATTCTCCTGTTTTGGCTTTCTCAATAACTTGTTCGTTGATATCGGTGGCTAAAACATTGGCTTTATCAAGCAACCCTAATTCATTAAGCAGTATAAGATTAGAGTAAACCTCTTGTCCTGTAGAACATCCTGCATGCCAGATATTTATTTGAGGTAAGTCTTTTAGTTGTGGGTAAATATCATACCGGAGTTGATACCATATTTCAGGGTCACGGAAAAATTCGGTTGTATTAACAGAAATCATTTCAACTAATTTCTTCGGAAATGTCTTGTCTGAAATAATCTTATCAACTAACCTCGACACATCAAGTTGGGAATCATCTAAAATCTTTTCTAGGCGTCGCTGAATGGATTTGTCTGAATAATCCGTTAAATCATAGTTAGAATTTTCTTTGAGTGTGGTTAATATTAATTTTACTTCCTCTGTTGTCAAATCCATTTTGCAAACATACTAACTTTTAAGAAATGAATAAACCAATTGATAAAACTCTTTTGGTTTCTCGGCATGTAACCAATGTGTTGTTCCTTGAATAATTGACATCTGAATATTTGGAAATTTCGTTTTTATGTTTGGAAAATCTTCCGCTTTAAAATATTCGGAATCTCCTCCTTTTATTATCAACATGGGAGTTTTCACTATCCTATTTATTTCCACTTCTCCTAAAATTTTATCTACATGATTGTAAATAGCTTCAATATTCAATTTTGATATAAATTTTCCGTTTTTATCCAAATAAAAATCCTTCATCAGGAAATTAACTAGTT
>JALTEO010000054.1 GCA_027073875.1 Bacteroidales bacterium | reverse complement strand
GATACAATAAGCGTTAATTATGTAGATAACTCAATATCAAAAACTTTTTCACTGATAGAAACCGGAATAGGATTTGAATTTGTTGCATTTGACGGATTAATTTTCAGTTTGTCATCCGGTTATTATACCGGTTTCAAAAAGGTTTATCAACTGAATATGACAACAGAAGGTCATAATTGCAGTACTGACAATGCATTTGGAATAAGTAAAGGAAGTTATTGGAGTATTGCTTTCGGAATAAAATATACTATAAGTAATTTATGGAATAAGGAAAATAACGGTATATAGCACCGTAGGTGCAAACTCTTTGTAGAAAAAGCAAACCAAGAAAAAACAAGCTCAGTAGGAGCGGTACAAGAAATAAACACGATGGAATGATTATGATTGATTTTAAAACATACAATAAAAAATGCGATAATAAAATTACGAATTATCAATTACGAATGGATAATGTGGTAATTGAACAATTGAATAATTGAATAATTGAATAATTGAATAATTGAATATATAAATTATGAACTTTTAACTTTACAAACTTTTGAACTAAAAATAAATAGATGAAACACATAAAAAAACTTTTTTTTGTTATCTTTTCTATATGGTGTGTTATCGGGTTTTCACAAACACCACCACAAACCGGTGATATAGAAGAACAAACAATTTTTGAGTTGTTAGAATCACAACCTGCCGGAGCCGGAAAAGTAACAATTGAACAACCATTTAATATTAAAGACTTAGTAAGCCAACAAGTTGATTTCAACAGTAAATTTATCGGTTCACGAGGATATCGCATTCAAGTTGGTTTCTTTTCCGGCAATAAGGGACGCACAAAAGCATACAAAACAAAATCTGATATTGTTACACAATTGCCTGATTATGAAGCATACATTGTATTTCTTCAACCTTATTTCAAAGTCCGTATCGGCGATTTTTTTACCAAAAGCCAAGCTCTAAAAGCGTTGCAGAAAATAAAAGAGATTTATCCCAGTGCATTTATTGTGGACGATTTGATTCATTTTAACTAATTCCTATGAATTTGGTTGATTTACAGAAAACCGCTAAGCAAATTCGTGCGTCTGTGCTTACAATGCTCACCGAAGCCGGTTCCGGTCACTTGGGTGGCTCGTTGGGATTAGCCGACATTTTTACGGCACTCTATTTTGAGGTTCTGAATATTAATCCGGAAAATCCAAAATGGGAAAACCGTGACCGTTTGGTATTGTCTATTGGACATGTAGCTCCCGTATTATATGCCGCACTTGCACAACGGGGATTTTTCCCTACGGAAGAACTTCTCTCGTTACGAAAAATAGGAAGCCGTCTACAAGGACATGCTTCTACGCTGGTGCCGGGGGTTGAGGTTTCTACCGGCTCGCTCGGACAAGGATTGTCTATTGCTACAGGAATGGCATTAGCAGCTAAAACAGACAAAAAACCATGGCGTGTTTTTTCGATTCATGGCGATGGCGAATTACAAGAAGGACAAATATGGGAAGCCGCCATGAGTGCAGCCAAGTTCAAACTGAATAATCTGATTGCCATTGTAGATAGAAACAAATTGCAGATTGACGGGAAAACAGAAGCCATAATGCCGCTTGAACCGCTGGCAAATAAATGGCTTTCGTTCGGTTGGCAAGTTATTGAGACTAACGGCAATCACATGGAATCTGTTTTAGCCGCATTAAAAATGGCTATCGGTTCCGAAGAAAAACCGACACTGATTATTGCTAATACCACAATGGGTAAAGGCGTAAAATCCATTGAAAACAATCCTGAATGGCACGGCAAACCGCCAACGAAAGAACAATTGCAAGATTTTCTTGAAAAGTTGGAGTAAAAAATTGCCTCTAATAAAAAATTTTTTTCAATTTTGTATCTTCAAATTTAAAAATCCATGCATATGACTTACTTTTTAAAACAAACATTTTTTTTCTTTTTCGTTGGTCTTTCTCTTTCTATTTTTGGACAAATTCCTGAAGGATATTACGATTCTGCTTCAGATCTTACAGGGAGTGATTTAAAAACAGCACTATATAAAATTATTAGAAATCCTGATGTTGATTCCTATAATGATATTTGGGAAGATTTTAAAAAGACCGATAAACATTCTGATGGCACAGTTTGGGATATTTATTCCGATTCTGTTTACGAATTTAATTCTGATCAATGTGGCAATTATAATTCCGAAGGCGATTGTTATAATCGTGAACATTCTTTCCCAAAAAGTTGGTTTGATAGCGACACACCAATGTATTCCGACCTTTTTCATATTTATCCGTCCGATGGTTATGTAAATAGCGTACGAAGCAATTTACCTTACGGTGAGGTAGGTTCTGCGACTTACACCTCCTCTAATGGCAGCAAAAAGGGAGACAATACCTATGGTACATATACGGGAACAGTTTTTGAACCGGCTGATGAGTATAAGGGCGATTTAGCCCGCACCTATTTTTATATGGTTACTTGTTACGAAAATTTAGTTGCTTCATGGGAAGATAATGCCGATGGAGCCGATGCTATGCTTAATGGAACGACTTTCCCCTGTTTTGAAGATTGGTCGTTGCAAATGCTCATAGACTGGAATGATCAAGACCCTGTAAGTCAGAAAGAAATTAATCGTAATGATTCCATTTACAAGATACAAGGAAACCGAAATCCATTTATAGATCATCCGGAATATGTTTGCTTAATATGGGAAAGTGATTGCTCAAATAGTATTGAAAACAGTTCATCTTTATTTAGTGATGTTTCTGTTTCATATGACGCATCCTCAATAGCTATTGACGGCACTTCGGAAGAAACGACAAAAGCTTCTGTAAAAATTTATAATGAACTTGGACAAGCATTATTTACCGGAAACAAAACCATAACAACAGGGCAATGGCATATCGCTATTCCCGTTAATCAGGTTAACAATTTACTTTTGATAACGATAACCACAGATAATGGACAAATTTTTACAAAAAAGATTATTCCTACTCTAAATTAGAAAACATCATAAACAAAGTCCTTTCCATATAATGAGACCTTTGCAAAACTTCTGATTTTGTCATTAACACAGTTCATTCTGAACACAGTGAAGAATCTGTAAACAATTAGCATTCAACATATTGAGATTCTTCGCAATGTTCAGAATGAACAGCTTCTTTTGGGTTTTGCAAAGGTCCCATCATAATATTGAAAAAAGCAACTTTTTTTATGGAAAGTCCAAAGGGGAGTTCTAATAATTCCTTCACATCAAGATTATTAGAACTCCCCTACACAATAATTGTCATATAATCACCGTTAAAATTATAATACCGAACCACTAATAAGTTGGTTAATATTTTTAAATATAAAGTTGGTTTCGTTTTGAACGAGATATATTAACCTTAAATTATTTGTTATGGAACCTAAAAAATCTCCCAAAAAAGATATTGAACACCGCCGTATATTTTTGCTTGAAATTGGTATGATTCTTTCTCTTACATTCGTTCTTACAGCATTTCAATATCGCACCTCAAATATTAGCAACAATACACTCGGAACAATTTCCGGTGTCAATTTAGACGATGAACTAATTCCAATTACCCGGCAAGTGCAAAAAATAAAAAAAACACCTAAGGTAAAAATAAAGATAATTACAAAGATTGAACAGATTAAAAATGATA
>JALTEO010000053.1 GCA_027073875.1 Bacteroidales bacterium | reverse complement strand
TTGGCACGGCTGATGCACAAATATGGTGGTTATTGCTTTGCCGATTATGCCGGTGGCGGACCATATTTACCTATTGATATGCATCCCGAAAATCCTGATGAGCGGTTAGATGCCATTTTCTTTTCGCCACATAAGTTTTTAGGTGGACCGGGTGGATCCGGCATCCTAATTTTTAATAAGGAACTGTATCAAATACAAATACCCGATCATCCCGGGGGTGGTACAGTGTTATGGACTGACCCGTGGGGTGGCTATCGTTTTTTTGACGACATAGAACTTCGCGAAGACGGTGGAACGCCCGGATTTTTACAAACAATTAAAGTGGCAATGGCAATTAAACTGAAAGAAGAAATGGGATGTGAGAATATCTTAAAGCGTGAAGAAGAACTGCTTGAGTATGCTTTTGACCGTTTTGATAACATAAAAAATGCAAAGGTGTTACTTGCACAGAAAAAAGATCGTTTAGCTGCTATATCGTTTAATATCGAAGGAGCACACTATAATTTAATTACCCGTTTACTAAATGATTTATATGGTGTGCAAGTGCGTGGTGGGTGTGCATGTGCCGGTACTTACGGACATTTACTGCTGGATATTAATCGTGAAACCTCAAAACGAATGGCTTCTGCAATTGAGCACGGTAACATGAGCAAGAAACCCGGATTTGTCCGGATGTCATTGCACCCGACAACAACGGATGCTGAATTGAAAATGATAATGGATGGGGTAGAGGATATTGCTAAAAACTTTAAGAAATATGCCGAAAACTACCGGTATGATGAACATTCTAACGAATTTTACTATAAAGGATTTGAGTATCCTGTCAAAAGTGATTTTTTTGAGTTCACACATTAAATCTAAAGTGCATGATATCGCCGTCTTGCACAACATATTCCTTGCCTTCAATATGAATTTTCCCTTGGTCACGGCATGCTTGCTCCGAACCTAAGCTGACATAATCATCATATTTAATAACTTCGGCACGGATAAAGCCCTTTTCAAAGTCCGTATGTATAATACCGGCGGCTTGCGGTGCTTTGGTGCCTTTTTGAAATGTCCATGCTTTAACTTCTTTTGGCCCTGCAGTGAAATAGGTTTCTAATCCGAGAAGTGAATAAGTTTTTGTTATCAGCCGGTTCAGAGCAGGCTCTTCCAAACCCATTTCTTCAAGGAAAAGCATTTTTTCGTCGTATTCTTCCAACTCGGCAATATCTGATTCGGTGGCGGCGTCAATAATAATTATTTCGGCATTTTCGTCTTTAACGGCTTCTGCTAATGCTTGGGTGTAGGAATTCCCTGTTTTTACTGAAGCTGAATCTACATTACAAACATACATTACAGGTTTATTGGTAAGCAATTGAAATTGTTTTGCCAATTTTGCTTCATCATCATCTTTTAGTGTCAGTGTTCTGGCTGCTTTGCCTTGTTCTAAGATTGCCTGATATTGTTTTAGCAGTTCTACCGATTTGGCAGCTTCTTTGTTTTTGCCGGCAGTGGCTTGTTTTTGTAGTTTCTGTAAACGGTTGCTGACAGTTTCCAAGTCTTTTAGCATTAGTTCCGTTTCAATAATTTCTTTGTCACGAACGGGATTAACACTACCGTCAACATGAGTTACATTCTCATTGTCGAAGCAGCGGATAATATGAAGTATAGCATCTGTTTCGTTGATATTGCCCAAAAACTTATTGCCGAGTCCTTCGCCTTTGCTGGCACCTTTTACCAAACCGGCAATGTCAACAATTTCCATATTTGCCGGAACAATTTGTGCCGGATTAACCAGTTTTGCCAGTTTTTGCAAACGATTATCGGGAACCGTTATCATACCTACATTTGGTTCAATGGTGCAAAACGGAAAATTTGCCGCCTGTGCTTTGGCGTTGCTCATACTATTGAAAAGAGTGGATTTTCCTACATTAGGTAAACCAACGATGCCACATTTTAGTCCCATAGCTTAAAAATAAGTTGCAAAAGTAATATTTTCGGTAAATAGAAATACAATATCTGAAAAAAGAAAAATTTAATAAATCAGGTTAATAACCAATTACGGCATAACCCACCCAATGATGAATATTTGCAGGAGCAGTTTTGCCCATACCAATGTCATTAACTTTCAAGTGAGGATGATCAATGCTGTTGCAGTAGTGCGTTAATCGATTTTTAAGTGGTTTTTTGCTGTAGTGGTTATTTAAATAAACGGCAGTTAATAGTCCGAAAGGCACGGAATATCTGCCACACCATGTCCATTGGTATTTTTTGTAATTATCTGGAGATACTGTAAATTGATTAAATTTTAACAGTTTTCGTTCTGTTAGTTCGCCGGAAAAACAATCATCAATAATCTCGTGTTCGTGAGCTACGGCTTTTTTGTATCCGGTACTGTCGGCACCGTAAAAAGCCAAATTGTCGCCGCCCCAGTTTTCGTCTCCGTAATGTACGGCATCGGTACTGATAACAATGGCATAATCTTTTCCCCATTTCCATTTTAATGAGTCGGCAAGGGTAAAAATACTATTTGCAAGCGATTGGCTGATTTGTTTCATCATTTTCCATGTCATATATGGTACTATGATGGGAACAATTTTTATGTCTGGATTATAATGTTGTAAAAAAGGCAAAATAGCTTCAATAGAGTGTTCCACTGCTTGCATGGTATCGCTAATCAGGTATTCATTTTTAGGTAAACTTTTTATGATAGCTTCACGGTATTTTGAAACGGGAATCTTACCATAAGGTCCTCGCCAATATTTGAATGAGTCAAAAACAATATGGTTGTCAAGGTTGAAATATCTGGCTTTGTGACCAACACCTATCATGAAAATAGTTTTGGCTTTAATATGGCTGTTACCAAGTAAATACATATAGCTTGCATAAGTGTAGTCGTCGTGTGGCGAAACCAAAACCTTAAAATTTGTTTTGTTATTTAATTTGTTCGCTTTTTCAATTGCTTTTATACTGTCAGCATATTGTGAATTAATTCTTGAAAAAATAGTATCCATTTGCCAACGATAGCGGGCAAAACCAATAGTATCGGCTAATCCACGAAGTTCTTTCCCCGTAGAATGAATTTCTTGAGAAATCAGACTTAAAGGATTTGCCGTTGAAATTAAGATGATTAAAAAGAAGAATGTTTTTCTCATTTTTTGTAAGTTTTTAACAAATTTACTAAGAATTTTTTTAATTACTTGTTATTTGTAAAAGATTTTCTATTTTTGTCAAAAATTAATCTTATGAAGAAATTAAATTTTATTTTAGTTTTTGCTTTTTTGGTTATTGCATTTGGATGTAATAAAGATCCGAGAAGGAATGATACCCCTGCTAATCCAAATTACATAACTAAAACTGTTTCCGGTATTGTAGTTGACGAGAATGAAACTCCTTTGGCAGATGTGGATGTAAATGTTAATGGAAATACTACAACGACTGATCAGTCGGGTGCTTTTCTTTTGATGAATATTACAGTGCCAAAAGATAGTTTTTTAGTGCAGTTTAAGAAAGATGGTTATTTTGAGAATGTTAGGAGTGGAGAACCAGGGAGTGAGTCTAATATTCGTGTTCGTGTAGGTTTGGTAAATAAAGCTTCGGCAACCACTACACAATTTGCGGCTGATGCAGGAGGAACCCTTTCTATTGGGTCGGGAACATTAACTACCGATGTAACTTTTCCGGATGACTTAAAATATACTGATATTTCCGGAACACCTTATACAGGAACTGTGGTGGTAACCGGTTATTATGTAGATCCGTCTGCACAGAATTTCAGTACTTTGGAATGTGCTACACAAATTGGTAGAGACAGCACACACGCAAAAAGACATTTGTCAACTTATGGAGCACTTTATATGGAGGTTACAGACGATCAAGGAGGTACTTTACACCTTGATCCAACTTCCCCTTCTTTCCCTACTATCTCAATGGCAATTCCCGATTCACTTAGAGATCGTTCTGCTCCTTCTGATATTTATGTGTGGAGTAATAATTTTAGACAATCTTATTCTAATAGTGAAGGGCATGGTTCAAAACAGGGAAACAATTATATGTGTCAGGTACGACATTTCAGTTATTGGCAAACCGCTGTTCCACATACAGGATTTGCAACAATTTTGGGTAAAGTTACAGATAGTAAAGGACAACCGGTTGTCGGAGTTAAAGTAACCATTGGACAATATTATGCTGTGACAAATTTTATAGGAAAATATAAATTGGATGTGCCTGATAATGTATCTATCTCTGTTGGAGTACTTTCGTATGATTATTATGGACAAAGTTCTACATTGGTAACGGTAGGTCCGTATAACGATGGTCAAGTTGATACGGTAAATATTACTTTGCCTGCTATGCAAACACTTTCTGGAAATATTGTAAATTGCGTAGGAAATAATATTTCAGGGTTTGTTAAATTTACATTTTATGATCCTCAGAGTTTGGCGTATAGGGCTATCCAAACATTTGCAAAATATGGTAGTTATTCTTTCCAAGTTCCATTAAATGTAACTTCCGGTACTTTAACTGCTTATGCTAATGGAACATCACGAACAGAATATCCGAACCTTGATGGTGCATATGGTGGCACACAAGATATTCAGGTTTGTGTTGTTCAACTTGGTCCTACGGAATTAACCATATCAGGAGGGGTATATGGTTCTGGTTCTACATTTAAGGACTTCCCGTCACTAGAAGGTTATTATATGACTAGTTCACAACAAACTCAGATTCAGTGCTATGGGAATAATACAGATATGAATATATATTTTGATGGTGATACTACAGGAACATTTAATATTCATGGATCAGGGAATGTTCCATTAAGATCAGGTTCCGGTGATACAGCAATGGTATCGTTATATGTAGATACAAATGAATTTGAAATGAATAGTGGAACACTCCAAGTTACTAAATATGGTATTGTTGGTTCTTTGATAGAGGGGACTTTCTCAGGAACGGGTGTTATTTACGGAGATACGACAAATACACAATATAATATTAGTGGTAAATTTTCTGTACAACGCGGTACAGACCAATAAATGAAAAAATAAGGAGATTCTAAATTACAAAAAAGCACTGTTTTTATCGGCAGTGCTTTTTTTATAGTTGCTTTTAGGTTGAGTTTGGTGCTGTCTTCAAAAGTGAGACCTTTGCAAAACATAAAGAACTGTTATCCTGAGCAAAGTGAAGAATTTTAGCATATTGGATTACAGTTGTTTACAATAGATTATTCACAGACTCTTTCGCTTTGCTTAGGATGACAGTTTTCAGAATGACAAAATCAGAGATTTTGACAGCGTTTTAGTATGATTTTCAGGCAAACATTATCTTATACGGACGACTTAATTCTTGTTTCAACTCTTCAATGCCGATATAACGGCTTTTGCGAATCAGTTCGTTTCCATCAAAAAATACTAACAGTGTCGGAATGGTAAACACACGATTTTGTGCCGCCACATCCGGCAGAGTTTTAGTATCTACATAAAAGAACCCTATTTCAGGAAAATGTTGCTGTAATAAATCATACACTTTAGGTTTCAATACCTTACACACATTACAATCATCATTTGAAAAGTAAAACAGTGTAGATGTATTTTCTTTAACAACCTGTTGAAAATGCGCTATGTCCTTTATCTTTGGAAATTCCATTGTTTCAAATTTTTGGCAAAAATAATTATTATCTCTTAATAATTTCCTACACTGTTTGCAAGAATTAGGGTCTTTATCATTTCATTAGTTGAAACAACCATTCAAAGACACCAAATAATTGTAGTCCGGCAAAAAACAAAATTGCCATCAGGAAATAACGGATAAATCCCGTACCATATTTCAAAGCAACCCGCGTAGCAACCAGTGCACCTGTAACATTGCCAATAGCCAACACAAAACCATACAAGTAATTAACTTGTCCGTTCCAAATAAAAACTGCCAAAGCAAATGGTGTAAAAACAGCCACTACCAACAATTTTACAGCATTGGATTTCAATAAGTCAAAACCACTGCCAAGCACCAGTCCAGCCAATAAAAAAAATCCGACTCCCGCTTGAATAAATCCGCCATAAATACCTATCAAAAAGAAAATAAAATACTGCAAGACTTTCTTGGTTCCGGTAACTTTCTTCTCCTGTCCTTTAATCCACTTATCCGAATTGGTCAGTAGCATCAGAAACATAAAGATGAGTAGGAAACCGATAACCTTTCGCATTATTTCCTTGTCAATATCCACCGCAACAAAAGCTCCGAGCAATGAGCCGAGAATAGCAGGGATTAAAACCCCCGTTCCCTCTTTCCACTCAAAAACCTTTTTCTGTTTAAATTTGGCAACACCTACCAAACTTTGCAGTAAAACCGCAATACGATTAGTCCCGTTAGCCACTGTCGGCGGCAAGCCCAAAAACATCAAAACCGGAAGCGTAATCAACGAGCCACTGCCTGCCAGCGTATTAATAAATCCGGCAACCAAACCGACAAGAACCAAGATAGATGCATCGAGATAGTTCATAGTTATTAGTTTTTAGTCGGCAGTTCTCAGTCAACAGTTCTCAGTCAACAGTCCTCAGTCGGCAGTTCTCAGTCAACAGTCGGCAGGCAGTTGGCACATAAGCGAAAGAAACAGAAATTTCAATCACTAATAGCCGAATAAAGGATACTGATTGGTCAGTTTAATAACTTGTTGTTTTACATCGTCAATCAGTTTTTCGTCTTCAATATTTGAAATCACTGCATCAATCATATCAACAATCTGCGGCACCACATCTTCTTTCATTCCCCGTGTCGTAATGGCAGGTGTTCCCACACGGATACCTGAAGTTTGGAACGGAGAACGGGAATCAAACGGAACCATATTTTTGTTAATGGTAATATGTGCCCGTTCCAGAGTTTTCTCTACTACTTTTCCTGTAATCTCAGGAAATTTTGAACGCAAATCAATCAACATCAAATGATTGTCGGTGCCATCGGAAATTACTTTATATCCTTTTTTCACAAAGTAGTCAGCCATCACTTGTGCATTTTTCATCACCTGATCAATATATTGTTCATATTCATCTGTCAATGCTTCACCGAAAGCTACAGCTTTAGCAGCAATAATATGTTCCAACGGACCACCTTGTATGCCCGGGAATACAGCCGAATTTATCAAGTCCGACATTTTTTTTATTTTTCCTTTAGGTGTCGTAATTCCCCACGGATTTTCAAAATCATTGCCTACCAGAATCATTCCGCCACGCGGACCGCGAAGTGTTTTATGTGTCGTTGTTGTTACAATATGGCAGGCGGGAAACGGATTGTTTAATTTTTTGCGGGCAATTAATCCGGCAGGATGAGAGATGTCTGCCATCAAAATGGCATTTACCTTATCGGCAATGGCACGCATGCGTTCATAATCCCAGTCACGCGAATATGCCGAAGCACCTGCAATAATTAGTTTCGGTTTTTCTTTTAGGGCTATTTGCTCCATCTCGTCATAATCAATAGTACCTGTTTCTTCTTTTACATGATAAGCCACCGGATTATAGAGCAGTCCGGAATAATTAACAGAAGAGCCATGTGTCAAATGTCCACCATGCGACAAATCCAATCCCATGAAAGTATCACCGGGTTTTAAAATAGCTAACATTACAGCAGCATTTGCCTGAGCACCGGAATGCGGTTGCACATTGGCAAAATCGGCATCAAAAAGGGCTTTAGCTCTATCAATGGCTAACTGTTCGGTTTGGTCAACGACATAACAACCGCCATAATATCGCTTGCCGGGGTATCCTTCTGCGTACTTATTGGTCATATATGAGCCCATAGCAGCCATTACTTGATCGCTTACAAAATTTTCGGAAGCAATTAATTCTATTCCGTTTAACTGGCGTTGATACTCTTGATCAATCAGTTGAAATACATCATTATCTCTTTTCATCGTATTTTATTTTTTTTGGTAAAGATAATCTTTTTTGAAAACACAAAAGCTGTCGTTAAAAATTATACAGAACTATTAATCTGCTATCAAGTTATTTCATTATCTTGATAGTGATTTAATATGAGTTTTCGTTTCAACTTTTTAATTTCCCATTGTCCCCACAAAATACCAATTAACGAAGCAGTAATATTTCCAACAACAACACCCCAGCACACACCGGTCAAGCCATAATTGTAAATAATTCCCAGTATATAAGCAAAGAGTAATTGAAAGATAAGTGTCCGTAATATAGTCATTGCTAATGAATTTTCACCTTTACCAATTCCCTGAAACATGGATGAAGTAAGCATTCCCAACGGTACAGTAGGCAAGAACCAAACGAGTTCCCGCAGTGTTTTAGTTAAACTATCGGAGATATGTGCCGTATTCTGCGAATACGAGAACAAATAAGCTAACTGTGATGCAAAAATAAAAATCAGTGCAACAATTCCTGCCTCAATCACAACACCTATCTTAATACCATAAAAGTATCCCGTTGCCAATTTTTGCGGATTTTTAGCACCAAAAGCCGCTCCTGTAACCGCCGTTACGCCGGTAGCAATTCCCAAAAGCGGCACTAAACCAACCATTATCAGTCGCCATGCACTTGTAAATACGGCGACACCATCAGTACCTTCAACTTTTACAATTAAGTAATTCAAGATAAAGATAGCAATTGCCATAGACATCTGTGCCAGCGAAGCCGGAACACCTACCCGTAAAATTTCCTTAACAATTTTTCCATTGTATTTAAACGACCGGAAGCGAAAATTAACATAAGTGTTCCTTTTAATAAATAACCACGAAAATACTAATGTTGAAGTAATTAGGATAGATACGACTGTTGCCCAAGCGGCACCATCAATGCCTAAATGAAATGAATAAATAAAAATAGGATCCAGAATCATATTCAAAATAGACCCCAAGCCCATAGCATACATTACGCGTTTGGTATCACCTTCACCTCGCAAGATGCCACTGGCGATATTATTAAAAATCAGTAGGATAGTCCCACCAATAATGATCTTGCCATAGCCTACTACCAAATCAACGACTGAGTGCTTAGCACCAATAGATAAAAAAATCTCCCGAATATAAGGATACACCAAAAGAGTAATCAAAATGGCAATGATAATACCCATAAATAAGGTGTGGATAGCTGCCGAATCAGCTTGCACTTTATCTTTGGCTCCAATTTTTCTCGAAATAGCAGAACTGCCGCCAACACTCATTCCCGTTGCTAACGATAAGACAATCATAAAAACAGGAAAGAACAAACCTACTGCAGCTAACTCATCAGAGCCAAGCCCTGCAACCCAAATACCATCCACAATATTATAGAGTGTTTGCACTAACATAGCTACAACCATAGGTCCTGACAATCTACGAATAGCTTTTTTTGGGTCACCCAAAAGCGTTTCTATACCCCTGGTTGTTTTATGAATATTATTCTGCGATTCTTCTTCCATTAACAAGCACAAAAGTAAAATTTAAAACAACTCGTAAATAGGAAATTTCAAAGAATTATTACACAGAAAAAAATTAACACACAATAAAACTATAACCCACAAAGTTTTATTACTTTTGGAACAAATAGAAAAAGCGATTTGAAGAAAGTTTTTGTTTCCGTCACCAATGATTTAGTAACTGACCAGCGAGTTTTTCGTACTGTAAATTTCTTGCTCGAAAAAGGGTTTAATGTAACCATCATCGGCAGAAAACTACAAGCTGATTATTCCGATCAAGACAAAGAAAATTTAACAGTTAAGCGGTTTCGGCTTTTATTCAACCAAGGTCCATTATTCTATCTCTGTTTTAATATCCGGTTATTTTTTTATTTGCTTGTCCGCCGCAAAGATTATTTATTAGCCAATGATCTTGACACTTTATTAGCCAACTACTGGGCTTCAAAGTTTTCAAAAGCTGTGTTGGTTTACGACTCTCACGAATTATTTACTGAAGTGCCGGAATTAATCCATCGTCCAAAGACACAAGAAAAATGGGAAAAAATAGAAGCACATATTTTGCCGAAAATTAAAAATGCCTATACTGTTTGTCAGCCCATTGCAGATTATTACAACCATAAATACGGCACATCATTTAAAGTGGTAAGAAACCTTCCTTATTTCATTTCCGAATTACACAGCAATAACCGGCTTAAAGAAAAAGCACATGGACGAAAAATAATCTTATATCAGGGTGCTTTAAATATTGGCAGAGGATTAGAACAACTAATAGATGCCGTAAAGCTAATTTCTGACCAAGTAGTTTTATTTATTATTGGTGATGGCGACATTACGGAAAAGTTAAAATCACAAGTAATATCACTATCGCTTGAAGAAACTGTTTTCTTTCTTGGGAAAATACCATTTAAAGAACTATCCGGCTACACGACACAGGCAGATTTAGGCATATCGCTGGAGCAACCCGGGTTCGGACTTAGCTACGAATATAGCTTACCTAACAAATTATTTGATTATATTCAGTCGGAAGTTCCTATTTTAGGAAGTTGTCTCTCCGGCATTCAATCAATTATTGATACCTACAAAATAGGAATGACAACACAGGATTTTACACCGGAAAAACTTTCAAAAACCATTCTTAATATTCTGGAAAACACCATAACCATTCAAGAATGGAAACATAATTTACAAACAGTAAAAAAAGAACTTTGCTGGGAAAACGAAAAGCAAATTTTGGAATCTATCTTTTCAGTCAAAAAATAAAGCAATCTTCCGGCTGTTAATTCTTATTTGAAAACTTTTTATTTTAAACATAAAAAAAGTTATTTTTTTTATTTTTCTTTGAAAAAAAATCAAATCAAAAACAACACAATACACTATGAAACAACATCTGCTTTTAATAATTATTTTATTTAGTAGTTTTCGGTTATTTTCTCAAAATCAGCAAAATAACGACTCCTTAAAACATCCTGATTACTATCAATCTATTGACATTAAGAATTTCAATTCAAAACTTTTACAACAGATTCTTGAGGACGAAATCAATGCAGCCCGTATAAAACAAGATATGGATAGCTTGAAACGAAATAGCATTTTGCAAAATGCCGCAGATGATCAAGCAGAATACATGGCTGCAAAAGACATGGCAACCGACCGGCAAAGCGGTAAGAAAAAAACTGTTGGCAGACGCATTAAATATTATGGTGGCTCAAACAACGGAGCAGAAATAGTTACAAAAGCATCTCCTAAAAAAGGAAAATTCTTTTTGACATACAAAAAATTGGCACAAGATGTAATGTTCCGGCTTCTTAAAAGCAAAAAAACAAGTATTTACATTGTTAATCCCGTATATGTTTTCTGTGGCATTGGTGCCGAATTAAATGATGCAGGGAAAAAAGTATATATCTCTGTTGTTTTCGGCAATTACGATTCATTTAATAATGGTGCTGAACGCCGTGATGAAATGGACATACCATTCTCTAAAAGAAGATACCGGCTCAAACATCGTGATGATAAAATTTGTAGCAAAACAAAGAAATTCAAGGATTTAAGTTCGTTGCAAGAAAGTCTGCATGTAGAAGATGGCAAAATTTATTTCCAATACAATAACCTAAAAGCACTGAAAAAACTAATCAAAGACCCAAAAGACGGTTTAGCTGTAGATATTGTTCAAAAGGTTCAATTTGGCTGTACAGGCGACAATATTATAGATAATACACTGGTAAATCGTGGTATTATGCAAAAACGGTTATTTACCAGAAAACTCTACAAAAAGAATCTCATTACAGACAAAAAACAACGAAAAACGAAAATTAAAGTTTTACTAGGGACTATTCCTCCGGAATTAGATGG
>JALTEO010000052.1 GCA_027073875.1 Bacteroidales bacterium | reverse complement strand
AATAAATTGCAAATTGGTTATTCGCTAATGTATCGTTATGCACAAGATTTACAGATAAAAAAAGTATTGGCTGATACATTACTTTATACAGGAACTGACATCAGATATAACTTTTTTGCAATGTTTAAATCTAAATTTATAGACTTGCAAGCAGAATACCTAAATGCCGATTTCGAAGATGGACTAAATGCCAACGGATATTATATTTTATCGGCAATAAACTTCAAAAAATCGCAAATTGTTTTGTCTTTTGAGGATTACAAAAGTACTTATGCGAGTAACCATAATCCATATTATCGTTTGGGCTATAACTACCTGATAAATAAGAATAAAATAAAATTGTTTTTAGATAATTATTTTCAAGTTATTGATGGTAAAATTGATAATTATTATGCAAGTATTCAATTACAACTATTTTTTAAATGATTAATTTGTTAAAAAAATGTGTACCGTCATTGCGAGCGAACGCAGTGAGCGTTGCAATCTCTATAATACAAGCAGATAC
Source organism: Bacteroidales bacterium (assembly GCA_027073875.1). Lineage (GTDB taxonomy): Bacteria > Bacteroidota > Bacteroidia > Bacteroidales > JALTDM01 > JALTEO01. Next base: position 3,198 of record JALTEO010000052.1, on the reverse strand, counting down.
TCACGCACCTGCGGTGCTCAGTATGACGGTTACAGTTGGACAGATAGCCACAGACTTCTCCCTCGCTAATACGAATAAATGGAACGGACGGATAATTTATAAGAAAAAATGATAAAAAATAAAGTTGAAATATTATCACCGGGTCCAAGTTGTTGGAAAACAAGGAAAATAATTAAATCCTTACAGCAATTTTTTAACGATAATAATATTGAAGTAGATTTTAAAATAATAAATAATGCCGATGAATTTTTGAAATATAAAACTTGGATACTACCAACAATTATTATTAACAACAAAATAGTAGCACGAGGGTATAGACCTTCAAATGATAAAATTTTAAGCAGTATAAAATGAGTTACATTATAATACTTACAGCATTTTTAACCCTTGTTTCTTTTATTTTCGATAAAAAGAAAACTTGGAAAGGCATAAAAAAAGGAGCAAAACAATTTATAAATATCTTGCCGACATTGCTTTCTGTTATTATTCTTATTAGTGTGGTGCTTTATTTTATTTCGGATGATGTATTGACTGAATATCTCGGTTCGGGTGCCGGCATAACCGCCTATTTTTCGGCAGGTTTAATTGGTGCCGTAGCCATTTTACCCGGATTTATTGCCTATCCGCTTGCAGGAATATTGGTTAAATCCGGTGTGAGTCTATCGGTAATTGCCGTTTTTATTACTACACTGAAAATGGTTGGGATTATGACTATTCCAATTGAAAGACGCTATTTTGGACTGAAAGTGGCATTGATAAGGAACATATTAAGTTTTGCAGGAGCTTTGGTTGTGGGAATTTTAATGGCATTAATCTTTAATTATTTGTAATGAAATATTTATGGCAAAGAATTTTGACATACAATTACGAGTTAGAAATTACGAATGAAAAATTTAAATGATAAGTTATGGGTTTGAATTACAAATTACAAATTATTCCAAAGCCACACAAGGATACTTTCGGGAGAATGCCTGTGGTACGAATGTTTTTATCAATTTTGCATTGTACATTGCAAAAGCACCGTAGGTGCGTTATGTTTGTAGAAAAAACAAACAAGGGAAACAACTCCGTAGGAGTGATATTTTATATGCAAAAATAAACAGATGAAACACCCATGATTGATTCTAAAACACACAAGGAAATGATTGTTTCAATTACGAACTACATATGGGAAAATTTAACTTTATGAACTTTTAACTTTACAAACTTTTAAACTAAAAATAAACAGATGAAAATAGGGATTATTATTTGCGATAGATATAAAAATTGTGCCGGCGGCAAATGTTTCAGAGCAATGGAAAACAGGGAGGGAGCTTTTAGCCGGTATGCCAAAGACAAGAATTTACAGATTGCTGCTTACACTTCGTGTGGCGGTTGTCCGGGCGGAAATATTGAATATGCCCCGGAAGAAATGCTGAAAAACGGTGTGGAGGTTATTCATTTTGCTACGGGATTTGTTGTGGGTTATCCGCCGTGTCCGTATATTGACCATTTCAAACGGTTTATTAAAGAGAAATATGGCATGGAGGTTGTCGTCGGAACGCATCCCATTCCACAAAAATATTTTATCACACATCAAAACCTGAAAACTTGGAATTCACCGGAATGGCAAAAAATGATAACCCCAACACTTTGTGACGAAAAAACCCGTTTAGCTTACGATTAATAATATGCGACACTTCTTTATTTTGATATTAATAAGTTTGGTGGCTTTTTCCGGTTGCCGGCAACACAACAAAATGATATTTCATCCCATTGGTCATTATGTTACTAATTTTTCGTTGGAAACAGGGGCACCACGACAAGGCACGCTTATGCCGGAAACGCACGGTAAAATTATTTTCGACAAACAATTTGTTGACGGATTAAAAGAATTATCCGATTTTGAATATATCTGGGTTATTTATGTTTTCGACAAGGAAAAAGGATGGGATGCTATTGTCCGTCCACCGAAGAGTCATCATAGTTTCGGCGTTTTTGCCACTCGCAGCCCGCGGCGACCAAATCCTATCGGGTTGTCTCTGAATCGCTTGGATTCCGTCCGTGGTAACATTTTATATGTGTCCGGCATTGATGTTTTCAACCAAACACCTGTTTTAGATATCAAACCGTTTTTGCCGTCGGTAGATTATGAAAAGAGCCCGAAAACCGAAGCAGCTGAAAAATTTTTGGGACATCACGATGAGGATTTTATTAACGATACATTGGTTAAAGAATTTGTAAAAGGAGAAAAATTAAATTAAAATATTTTATGATAATTACCTTAGAAATAAGCTATTACCCGCTTGCCGATAACTACACAGGCATTATTGACCGCTTTATTGATGAAATTTCTGTCGAAGAAATAACCGTGGAAGTTGGAAAGATGAGTACTGTTTTAATTGGGAAATACGACAAAGTAATGGAAGTCTTAACCCGTTCGATGAGAGATGTTATGGCAGATTACCTATCTGTTTTTAATTTAAAAATTTCAAATTCGTGTCCTATTGAATAGCGTTCTTTTATGGGAAATCAAAAACAATGTAAATGGTTCCCTGTTTGTCCTATGAAATTTTACTGGGAGCAAGGCAAATTAGATGAACGGTGGATAAAAAATTTTTGCCATGGCGATTGGGAAAAATGTGTCCGTTATCAAAAGGAAGAAGCCGGAATCTATCATCCCGATAATATGTTACCAAACGGTGAAATAGAACAAAATTTAAGGTAATACAAAACCGTTATCAAAATGATGAAATATTTTGATAATTGGTTTTGTTAATACTCGAATAGCTAACAATATTAACAGAGACTATTGAATAATTTGTTAGCGGTTCGGTATGAGTCCTAATGTGACAACGAAGGAAATATATTTTGTGCTCTATAACATATTTTTAGTTGAATAAAATTTTTACATTTGCATTAATAATATCCGCCACGCCTCTCGTTGAAGCGCACCCGGGCGGGTTTTTTTATTTTAGAAGATGGATTTTACAAAAGTAGCTTTAACAGTAGAACAACAAATTGACTTGTTAGAAGGTAGGGGAATGATATTTGCAAACAAGGAAAGAGCATCCAGATATTTAGAAAACATTAATTATTATAGACTTAGTGCATATTCTTATCCTTTTAGAAAAATAAATGACCCTTCTCAATCATTTGTTGATTTTACTAATTTTGAAACCATACTAAATATTTATTTATTTGACAGAAAATTAAAAC
>JALTEO010000051.1 GCA_027073875.1 Bacteroidales bacterium | reverse complement strand
TGTTGAAATGTTCCGTGGAAATTAGTTGTAGGGAAAGTGTCTATATGCTGAAACCCTACCTTCTTAAAGCATGCTGCTGCCCGCCGCATGTGGAATGCAGAAGTAATCAGTAAAATGTTTGGTTGCACAGAATCTGCACATAAAATCTTATAGGTCTCTACGGCATTTTCATGCGTATTTCTGGAATTTATTTCAAACAAAATATCTTTTGCAGGAATGCCAATATCTATTAAATATTGCCGTAAATAAATGCTCTCGGAAGTGCTGTCAGTTAAGCTGCCTGACCCACCTGACACAAAAATCTTTTTGATGCACCGTTGCTTATATAGCACAATTGTCTGCATTAACCGGTCAATATTTACTTGTGGAAGAATCTTATGATGCTCAGTATCAATGGTTATCATTCCTCCTAATACCACTCCATAGTCATATTGCGGTTGAATATCATCTATGTACTTGGCAGGAACTTCCCACAAGCTAATTACAGAATCAAAAATCAACGAATTTGAAAATACAAGAAAAATAATCAACATTATACGAAAAATCCATTTCTTTTTTTTCAAATTTTTAACAAAAAAAGAAGTGATGAAAAGTCCTAATAACCAAGTAAAAGGATATATAAAATAAACAAAAAATTTTGAAAGGATAAAAAACATATCATATTTTAGGTGCAAAATAATAAAGAATATCTAAATTTGAAAACTAATTTCGACTAAAAGTTTTACAAGATATGCAGAAAATCGAAAAATATAAGCCCAAAAACCACATTAGGGTGGTTACTGCCACATCGCTTTTCGACGGGCATGATGCCTCTATTAACATCATGCGACGAATTATTCAGGGAACCGGTGTTGAAGTTATTCATTTGGGGCACAATCAAACGGCACAGAACATTGTAAATTGTGCTATTCAAGAAGATGTGCAAGCCATTGCCATTACTTCGTATCAAGGCGGACATCTTGAATTCTTTAAATATATCTACGATTTACTGAAAGAACGAAATGCCACACACATAAAGATTTTTGGTGGTGGCGGCGGTGTTATCCTGCCAAATGAAATCGAAGAACTTCACCGGTATGGAATCACCCGTATTTATTCGCCCGATGACGGACGGACACTGACCCTGCAAGGCATGATAAACGACATGCTCGAAAAATGTGATTTTCCCATTGGCGAAAAATTTAACTTCTCGTTAGATGACATTCGCAACAAAAACGAACAAGCTATTGCCCGTTCTATCTCGGTAGCCGAAAATAATTCCAAAAATGCGGAAGCACTCTTTAACGAAATTGATAAACAATCTGAAAATAATAAAGTGCCTGTCCTTGGTATTACCGGCACAGGCGGTTCAGGCAAATCATCATTGATTGACGAAATAACCCGCCGTTATTTATTGGCTTATCCTGATAAAACGCTGGCAATTGTTTCCGTTGACCCGTCAAAACGAAAAACCGGCGGTGCACTACTTGGCGACCGCATCCGTATGAATGCCATCAACAATCCGCGAATCTATATGCGGTCGTTGGCAACACGACAAGCCAATCTGGCAATGTCGCAATATGTGAAAGAAGCACTGAATGTGCTAAAAATTGCCAAATTCGATTTGATTATTCTTGAAACATCGGGCATCGGACAATCCGATACGGAAATCATTGATTTTAGTGATGTCTCTATGTATGTTATGACACCCGAATTTGGTGCCGCCACACAGTTGGAAAAAATTGACATGCTTGATTTTGCCGATATCATTGCTATTAATAAGTTTGATAAACGAGGTGCAAAAGATGCCTTGCGTGATGTGCGGAAACAATACGCCCGCAACCATGAGATTTTTGATGAAGACTTGGAAAAATTACCGGTATTCCCGACAGTAGCTTCCCAGTTTAACGACCATGGCGTCAATATTTTCTTTAACCATTTGATAGAAACACTTCATCAAAAAACAGGGTTCTCGTTGCCACAAAATCATGACACGAAAGAAGTTATAAACGAACAAATTACCATTATTCCACCCGAAAGAACCCGCTACCTTTCGGAAATATCGGAAACTATTCGTAATTACAATCAATGGGTAGAAGAACAAGGTGATGTAGTTGAAAAATTATACAGCATCCAAAACACAATAGATGAGCTATCGCAAGGCTCTGATAATAACCAAGAAATAATAAACAGCTTAAAGGAAAAATATAAAGCGATTGAAATTGATTTAGACCCACACAATCGTCTGATTATTGAGACATGGAAAGACAAAATAAAAAATTATCAGAATGACTTTTTTGTTTACAAAGTCAGAGATAAAGAAATTAAAGTAAAGACTTTCAGCGAATCACTCTCACACACCAAAATACCTAAGATTGCTGTCCCAAAATACAAATCGTGGCGTGAAATTCTGAGATGGAACCTGAAAGAAAATTTTCCCGGAGAATTTCCTTTTGCTGCCGGTGTTTTCCCGTTTAAACGCGAAGGCGAAGATCCAACAAGAATGTTTGCCGGCGAAGGCGGACCCGAACGCACCAATAAACGGTTCCATTATGTATCGTTGGGAATGCCTGCAAAACGGCTTTCTACCGCTTTTGACTCAGTTACACTGTATGGTGAAGATCCTGATGTCCGTCCCGATATTTACGGGAAAATAGGTAATTCGGGGGTTTCTATTTCTTGTCTCGATGATGCCAAACGGCTTTATTCCGGTTTTGATTTAGCCGATCCCAAAACTTCGGTTTCGATGACAATTAACGGTCCTGCCCCAACAATGGTCGGATACTTTATGAATACCGCCATCGACCAACAATGTGAGAAATACATCAAAGCCAACGGACTGGAAAAAGAAGTCAATGATAAAATTGATAAAATTTACAAAGAAAAAGGACTTCCCCGCCCTGTCTATCACGGAAAACTGCCGGAAGGAAATGATGGTTTAGGATTGATGTTGCTTGGTGTTACCGGCGACCAAGTGCTTCCAAAAGAAGTATATGAACAAATAAAAGCCGATACCCTTACCAAAGTCCGCGGAACCGTTCAAGCCGACATTTTAAAAGAAGATCAGGCACAAAATACCTGTATCTACTCTACCGACTTCTCTTTAAAGTTAATGGGCGATATTCAAACCTATTTTACACAAAATAAAGTACGGAATTTTTATTCCGTTTCCATTTCGGGCTATCACATTGCCGAAGCCGGAGCCAACCCGATTTCACAACTGGCATTTACATTATCCAACGGATTTACCTATGTGGAATATTACTTAGCCCGTGGCATGCACATTGACGATTTTGCACCAAATCTGTCATTCTTTTTCTCTAACGGTATTGACCCTGAATACTCCGTTATCGGACGCGTTGCCCGCTTAATTTGGGCAAAAGCCATGAAACTGAAATACAAAGGAAACGACCGGTCACAAAAATTAAAATACCATATTCAAACATCAGGGCGTTCGCTCCATGCACAAGAGCTGGATTTCAATGATATACGAACAACACTGCAAGCATTATATGCCATTTATGACAACTGTAACTCACTGCACACCAACGCCTACGACGAAGCTATTACTACACCCACCGAAGAATCTGTAAGACGGGCTATTGCTATTCAGATGATTATCAATCATGAACTTGGATTAGCCAAAAATCAAAATCCGCTACAAGGTTCATTTATTATTGAAGAACTAACCGACTTGGTTGAAGAAGCTGTTTTATACGAATTCGACCGTTTAAC
>JALTEO010000050.1 GCA_027073875.1 Bacteroidales bacterium | reverse complement strand
TTCCTGCTCCTATCCGTGGCGAAATTGTTCGTCAAATTGGTTTGGAGTTGCGAAAATATAAAGAAGAGCTTGGTGCTTTGGTAACGCTTGAAATGGGTAAAATCTTTCAAGAAGGAATGGGCGAGGTACAAGAAATGATTGACATTTGTGATTTTGCTGTCGGTCAATCCCGTTTGATTAACGGTAGTTCTTTGCAATCGGAACGCCCTCAACACAGACTATTTGAACAATATCAACCGTTAGGTATTGTCGGTATCGTCACATCGTATAACTTCCCTGTAGCTGTTTGGGCTTGGAATACTGCTCTTGCCGCAATTGCCGGCGATGTTGTGGTTTGGAAACCATCATCAAAAACACCTTTAACAGCAATTGCAACTCAAAAAATTATTAGCGATGTCCTTAAGCGAAATAATGTTCCCGAAGGCGTATTTAACTTAGTTATAGCCAAATCATCAGTAATGGGTGACAATTTCTTGGGCGATAAGCGTATTCCTCTGGTATCTGTTACCGGATCAACAGCCGTTGGTAAACGGGTAGGGGGAATCGTTGGTAAACGCCTCGGCAAAACAATTTTGGAATTAGGTGGAAACAATGCCGTAATCATTACACCAAAAGCCGATATTCAAATGGCTGTTATGTCAACCGTATTTGGAACGGTAGGAACAGCCGGACAACGCTGTACATCAACCCGTAGAGTTATTATCCACGAGGATGTTTACGACCAAGTGCGTGATAAATTCTTAGCTGCTTACGAAGGAATAAAAAATAAAATAGGTAATCCGCTTGATGAAAATACGCTTGTAGGACCTGTAATTGATGCTAATGCAGTTACACTTTTCAGAAATGCAATAGAAAAAGTACAAGAAGAAGGCGGCAAAATTTTATTTGGTGGGGAAGTGCTCGAAGGCGAAGGTTTTGAGTCCGGCAATTATGTTGTTCCTTGTATTGCTGAAGCAGAAAATCATTATAAAATCGTTCAGGATGAAACATTTGCCCCGATAGTCTATTTTATTAAGTATTCGGGTGATATTAATAATGCAATAGCTATTAATAATGATGTTCCGCAAGGATTATCATCAGCTTGTTTCACACTTGATGTTCGCGAAGCCGAAACATTCTTGTCGGCAGTTGGCTCCGATTGCGGAATTGCTAATGTAAATCTTGGAACATCAGGTGCCGAAATCGGTGGTGCTTTTGGTGGCGAAAAAGACACAGGCGGTGGACGCGAATCCGGTTCCGATGCTTGGAAAATTTATATGCGTCGCCAAACCAATACGGTTAATTTTGGCGCAGAATTACCCCTTGCACAAGGAATTAAATTCGATATTTAATCATTAGAATTTACTGAACACATCTAACGCCGGATATTAATTGTATTCGGCGTTTTTTATTGCCCTTATCTCTTGGGTCATTCCGAACTGTTTGTCTTCGAAATACTTTTCGGGGTTTCGGAATCTTCGCTGAGATTCTGTCCGAAGGACTCCCCCAAAGGGATCCCTTCGGAACTTGGGAGAAATAAATTCAGAATGAACTCTTGCCCTTTCGTAATCCGGAATCAAAATGAAACGACCACAAAAAAATGTGATTAGTTTTTAAAAAAACTTTTTGCTGGTTTAAGTGCTTTCTATAAATAAAGTTTTATATTTGCAAAACAAGATTCTTAATGTTGTATTGACACTATTGACATAAATGCTAATACTTTGATGTTGTGTGAAATAAATACAAAAGTTAAAATTAGATATTTTATTTTGATAGTATCAAATGATAGTATCAGACAAAAATATAAATGAAGCCACCATACGACATAACAGTAACAATTCTGAAACTGACAACAAGTATTTCGGAAAAATTAGGCGAAGCAAAAGCATACTTCTTAGACAAACCATCACCAAGTCTAAGAAAGCAAAATAAGATTAAGACAATTCATTCATCTCTAAAAATTGAGGGGAACACATTGTCGGAAGAACAGATAACGGCATTGCTTGATAATAAAAGAGTTATTGGACCAAAGGAAGATATTCTTGAAGTGCTTAATGCTATTAAAGTTTACGATAAAATTAATGGATTTAAGCCCTTTTCTGTCAAATCATTTAAAATGGCTCACAGACTTTTAATGAATGGCTTAATTAAAAAAACGGGAGAATTTAGAAAAGAAAGTGTTGGAATAGTTCACGGGAAAAAAATTGTTCACATTGCACCGCCTGCTGAGAATATTCCATATTTAATGAATGATTTATTTGCTTACATAAAAAAAGACGAAGACCCTGTTTTAATCAAAAGTTGTGTTTTTCATTATGAAATGGAGTTTGTTCATCCTTTTATGGACGGAAACGGAAGAATGGGCAGGTTATGGCAAACTGTAATTCTAATGGATAAATATCCGGTATTTGAATATTTACCATTTGAAAGTTTAATCAGAAAAACGCAAGATGATTATTATAGAGCATTACAATTATCAGATAAAACGGCAAACTCAACTCCTTTTATTGAATATCTGCTAAATGTAATTGATAATTCTTTGTCTGAATTATTGAGATTTAATGGTAAAAGACTTACAGCAAAAGAAAGATTAGAGTATGTACAAAATCTTGTAATTAAGGAGTTTAGCAGGAAAGAGTATATGGATATTTTCAAAAATATATCATCGTCAACTGCAAGTAGAGATTTAAAAAAAGGGGTTGATGAAGGCATCTTGAAAATTAAAGGAGAGAGGAATAAAACAAGATATATCCTGAACAATAAATAGTTTTTAACCCCAAAAATTCACAGAATTTTTTACGATTAAGGAATACCAACAAATTTGGGTATTTTTAAATCGGGATTTCTCGCATTCCCAACCCTTTATTCATTGCACATTCATACAATTCACAAAGTTCTTGTATGAATAATGCAGGTTAATTCTGCCGCTGTGTTTATCTCTTTGGGATTATTATGATTGCTTATGATGATACCGACAAAGTGTCATATCGGCATATTCTCTGTTTTGTTAGTTCTGTTCTTCGTTGTTCTCTTTTTTTATAATGTCTTGAATTTCTGTTGGTTTTAATTCTTTGACATTAGTAACGATAAACCGTTCACTCATAAACCGTCCTAATTCATTACAATTGGAAATGATTTGCAGAAAAATACTCTGAACAGGCACTTTTAGCGACAAAAGCATTTTTAATGTTACATAGTTGTCGTGGAAATCAAGTGTCTCTATTTCAGCATCATTTTCTTTGAATACAATATCAATTTCGTTTTTAATAACTTTTTTTTGTGTTTTAGAAAAAGGCGTTTCCGGATTATCGCTGACTAAAACCACAAAATATCTTAACTTGCTTCCTTTTCCTCCTAATCCGGTGGAAATCAGTATTTTTTTGTTCGGTAGAAATGAGTTTTCAAGATTAACTTTTGCATGATTGTATGCCATGGAAGCCCAGTGTTTTAGTTCGGGATCGGGGTGTTGGTTATATTTTTCAACGGTGCGAAAAAATTTCACATCATCAAATGAAGCCAAAGCAACCAATATTTTTTTCTTTTCTTCTAAATCTGTTTCTGCTGAAAATAGCATTGGTATTTGTTCTTCAGTATCTTTTTTATTGAGCTTATCTGTATTTTTCCCTAAAAGCTCATAGTATTTCATTTGTGTCTCCACAGGAATATCGCTACTTATTATACTCACATTATCGTCCATCTGTGACAAGAAGTCGTTGAGTGAGTCAAAATTTTCTATTTTTTCCATCATCATATCTTAACTGTCAAATTTTCTGTTTTATTGCTAAATACCTATAATTAGGTATTGTGTAAACTAAAAAAAACCAAGATATTTGTTTTTCAAAAACCATACCGTTTACACATTGAAGTTAATTGATTTAAAAAATAACGAAAAAGGCATCATCACAAAGGTTAAAGGTCAGCGGGCTTTTAAAAAGCGAATGAGTGAGATGGGTTTCATTGAGGGTGAAGAGATTATGGTTGTGCGGTATGCACCGTTGAAAGATCCTGTAGAATATAAATTGATGAATTACGAGGTGGCAATTCGTCGTAGTGAAGCCGATTTAATTGAGGTGACGCGGCAGCCCAAAGAAAATAATCATGACAATTTTGAAGAAAACGATTATACGACAAAGATAAAACGGGAACATCTTTTTGCAAAAACGATAAATATTGCCTTGGTGGGAAATCCCAATAGTGGGAAAACAACACTTTTTAATCAACTTACCAAATCGGTAGAACATGTCGGAAATTATTCGGGTGTTACCGTAGATGCCAAAAAAAGTACAATTGAATATAAGGGTTATACGCTAAACTTTATGGATTTGCCGGGAACTTACTCGCTGACGGCTTACAGTCCGGAGGAAGAGTTTGTATTGGAGCATCTGTTAACGAAAATTCCCGATGTGGTGCTTAATGTAGTTGATGCCGGAAATTTGGAACGCAACCTGTTTTTGACTACGCAACTGATTGATATGAATATTCCAACAGTAGTAGCGTTGAACATATATGATGAGTTGGAGAAAAATAATGCTAAACTGAATTTTAAAATGCTGGGTGATATGCTCGGTATTCCTTTTGTGCCAACCATCGGTCCCAAAAAAATTGGTATCAGGAGTTTACTGGGGGCTATTATCAGGGTGTTTGAGACACCGCCGGAAAGAACGATTGTTGTTAAGAATTTTAAACCTGTTGAACGATTAATTACTTCTGTAATAAAGGACTTGGATATTTCCAAAACAGACCATAAACTGACACACATTGTTTCGCCTCGTTTTGTTGCGGTTAAACTCATGGAGAAAGATCCGCTGATTACGAAGATGGCTCATGGATTTTCCAATTATTTTGAAATAAAAAACCTGATTGAAGATGGTGTTGATCGCATAACGAGTCATTTTAAAAATGATATCGATACGCTTTTGGTTAATGCCAAATACGGTTTTATCCGTGGGGCATTGAAAGAAACCTACAAAGCGGGAAATACTGAAAAGCATAGGAAAACCAAGACATTAGACAAGATAATTACCAATAAATATTTGGGGTTTCCAATTTTTGTATTTTTCTTGTGGCTGATGTTTCAGGGTACTTTTTTAATCGGAAATTATCCGATGGAGTGGATTGATATGGGCGTACAATGGATAAACAAATTGTTTATGAATCACATGATGCCCGGACCATTACGCGATTTGATTACTGATGGTATTATTCAAGGGGTTGGTAGCGTAATTATTTTTCTGCCTAATATCCTACTGCTTTTTTTGTTTATTTCCATTATGGAAGATACGGGTTATATGGCACGGGTGGCTTTTATTATGGATAAATTAATGCACCGTATCGGATTGCATGGCAAATCATTTATTCCGCTGATTATGGGGTTCGGTTGCAATGTGCCTGCCATTATGGCGACCCGTACTATTGAAAGTAAAAATGACCGATTGTTGACCATTCTTATCAATCCGTTTATGTCGTGCAGTGCCCGTTTGCCGGTGTATATTCTGATTACTTCTGCTTTTTTCCCGAATAATGCGGGAAATGTTATTTTTATGTTATATTTTATTGGTATAGCTGTGGCAATTTTGATTGCTATCCTTTTTAAAAAAATATTTTTCAAAAAAGAAGAAGTTCCTTTTGTAATGGAGTTGCCACCGTATCGTGTACCTACTGCTATATCGGTTGTTAGACACATGTGGCACAAGGGTGTACAATATTTACAGAAAATGGGTAATATCATTCTGATTACCTCCATTATCATTTGGGCTTTAGGATATTTTCCGATGGGAAAACAAAATAATTTTGATAAAGTGGCTCAGCTTTCTGTCAAAAAAATTTCATCGCTTCCAATATCTGCTTCCCAAAAAAAGAAAATGAAAGTTGCTGTGGTGCAATCGCTTGATATGCAGGAGAAACAGATTCATGAGTCACAAATGTATAATTCGTATATCGGGAAAATAGGCAGGGCAGTGGCTCCGGTGTTTAAGCCGTTGGGTTTTGATTGGAAAATGACTGTAAGTGTTATTACGGGTATTACGGCAAAAGAGGTGGTGGTGAGTACGATGGGCGTACTTTATCCGTCAAAAGACAATAATCTGACTGAGGCATTACTAACGGATAATGATGCTGTAACTCAACAACCTTTTTGGAACAAAACAAGGGCTTTGGCGTTTCTTATTTTTATCTTATTGTATTTTCCGTGTGTGGCAACGATGGCTGCTGTGCGAAAAGAGACAGGCACATGGCGTTGGCCGGTATTTATGATTGTCTATACTACGGGAATTGCATGGTTATTTAGTTTCGGATTTTATCAATTTAGTCAACTTTTTTTCTAATGATTCAAACAGTATTTACCATATTAATCATTGCCATAGCAGTATTTTTCGGACTGAGAAGTATTTGGCGGATATTTTTCCCGAAAAAAGGTTTGGCAAATAATGCCGGCTGTTCGGGACATTGTGCCGGTTGTTCACTATCGCAAAACAATACTGCGAAAATTACTTTTAAACCTGTAAAAATAGATTGATTGGTAATGTCCCTTTTTTATGTGTTTTGTTGAAAACTGTAAATTTAATTAACAAATTCAACTTTCTTTTAATTAGAAGTTTGTAAGTTAATCATCTGCTTTTTCGCTGCCGAAATTGTGCTGAGAGTCAAAAGTTTCCGTAGCAAATATTTCCTGAATCAACGATTTGTATTTTTCAAAAATGACTTTTCGTTTTAGTTTGAGTGTTGGCGACAGTTCTCCTGTTTGTGGTGTCCAAGTGTCGGGAACCAATTTTAACCGTTTAATATTTTCGTGCACTGCCAGCTGTTTATTTATTTCGCCAATTTCTTTTTGATATCTTTTGATGACCTCGGGTTTTTGGATTAAATCCTGATTGTCGCGGTAATGGATTTTATGTTTTGTTGCCCAGAAATGCAGATAATTGAAGTTGGGAGAAATAAGCGACGAAGCAAACTTTTTGTTTTCTCCCAAAATCATTGCTTGATCAATTAATGATGATGCTTTTAGTTTATTTTCAATAACTTGTGGAGCTATATATTTGCCTGACGAGAGTTTAAAAATTTCTTTTTTCCGGTCGGTAATCTTCAAAAACTTACCATCGATTAGTGTGCCGATATCACCGGTATGGAACCATCCATCGGTGTCAATAACTTCGGCAGTAGCTTTATCATTTTTGTAATAACCCTTCATAACATTGGGACCTTTTACAAGTATTTCACCATCGTTGGCAATTTTTACCTCTACACCATCAATAATAGGGCCAACGGTGCCAAACATAAAATCGGGTGGGTTTTCGCGGTTTACCGAAATTACGGGTGAAGTTTCTGTTAAGCCGTAACCTTCAATAATTTTCACATGAGCTGTCCAGAATAATTTCTGCAAACGCATTTGTAAGGCAGAGCCACCGGAAACGACAATCTTTAGGTTGCCACCGAGAGATTCCCGCACCTTTTTATAAACCAGTTGATTGGCTATTCCCAACTTTAATTGATAGAAAGGATTTTTTGCCCGCTTAAAACTGTAATTAAATCCAAGGTCAATAGCCCAAAAAAAGATTTTCTTTTTAAGTCCTTCAAGGTCTTTGCCCTTAGCCACAATTTTGTCGTAAAACATTTCCAAAAGTCGCGGAACGGTGTGGAAACCATCGGGTTTTACTTCTTGCAGACTGTCGGCAATGGCACTTAGATTCTCAATATAGTGAATGCTGATACCTTTGAGCATAGACATATAATTCAGCATCCGTTCATAGACATGGCACAGCGGCAAGAAACTGATTTCCGTATGGGTATGATTTAGCGGTTGAATCGGAAAAGTGGAAACAACATTACTCATCATATTGTTGTGTGTGAGCATTACACCTTTTGGGGTTCCTGTGGTCCCGGAAGTGTAGATAATTGTTAAAATATCGTCGGGGCTAATCTGTTCTTTTGTTTGTTCAATAGCCGCTTTATTCTTTTCGTAGTTGGCTTTTCCGGTTTCAATAATTTCGTGACAGCTTTTGATGTCTGTTACCGTATTTTTAATGGAGAATACCTCTTTTATCTTTGTTGCTTTTCCGGCAATATCTTTAATTTTTTTGTAATGATTTTCGTCTGAGACAAATACAGCTGATGCTTCACAGTGATTTAAAATAAAGTCGTATTCTTCTTCGGATATGTTGGGATATATTGCGACATGGATAATACCAATTTGACTCATGCCCATATCCAGAAAATTCCATTCGGGAATGTTGGTTGTAATGGTTGCAATTTTATCGCCGGCACGAAACCCCATTTCCAATAAACCACTGCTGACATATTGAACGATATCATAAAATTCCTGTGACGAATAACCCTGCCATTTATTGTCCTTTTTCCCTGCAATGGCAATTCCCTGAGGATAATTTTTCAAAACATACGGTAGAATATCGAAAGTCCGTTTTAAATTTTCCATCTGTTTATATTTAGTTCAAAAGTTTGTAAAGTTAAAAGTTCATAAAGTTAAATTTTATCATTCGTAATTTGTAATTGATAATTCGTAATTAACTTTGTGTGTTTTAAATTAATCATGGATGTTTCATATATAAAGATTTATTGAAAGATTCGTTTGATTCTTTTGGGAATATCTTTGATTTTAAAATTCCATGATTTTTCGCAATCACATTTTTTTTCGTGTACCATCGGATTTATCCAAAACCTGTAACCTATGGTCCAAAATATAGTTTTGTTTTCTAATCCGTAATGTAAACTTGTTGTTAAATCAGAACGCACCCCAAGATAATAATAATAACTTAACTCGGCGGCAAGGAGCCACTTGTGTGCCCATGTGCTTTCGGTGTAGATGCCATAGATATCATGCAGATTTTTCCAGTAAGTAAGATTGGGCCCAATGGATACGGAAACAACATTTTTAAAATTGTGGATAATTTTTTTTTTGAAAGCAAAATAGGTAAATCCGGTCATCCTTGCGTTGGCATTTAGATAAAGTCCTTGTGTTATTTCTAGTGAGTTACGGGGGTTTTTTAAAAATTGTTGATAGGAGAGCATTATTAACGGCTCAGTAACGAAATTACCATTTTTGTCCAAAGCATTTTTGTAAAACCGGTAGTTTGGATTATTGCCTATATGTGCTCCGATAGTGGTTATGTGAAGGTTTAACGCCGATTGCCCATTTGTTGCAACAGGCAAAACAAATAATTGGAAAATTAATAACAGATAAAATAAATTTCTTTTCAATCGGCTAAAATTTGCCGACAAATTTACACTTTTTTTAAAAACGGAATTTTATGAATGAAAATACTTGAAGTAAGTTCTAATATTCACAGTCATAAAAATAAACCGCTTTATCTTCTTCCTTTTTGTTTTGCCATTTCTTCCATTCGTTTTTGGAAGTTAGACTTTTTATGTTTCTTCTTTTTGTTTTGTTCTATTTGCAGACGCAATTTATCTTCGTTTACAAAGCGACGGAACAGATACATTTGAATGAAAGTAATAACATTAGCTAAAAAGTAGTAATAACTCAATCCCGAAGAATAGTTGTTCAGAAATGCCATAAAGAAAATAGGCATAATATACATCATGGTTTTCATGCCTGGCATGCCACCTGCTTGTGCCGGATTCATCTGGTTTTGCATACGGGTATAAAAAATCATAGAGATGGTCATCAGTAGGGCAAACAAACTGACATGGTCGCCATACATAGGAATGTTAAATGGCAGATGAAGAACCGAATCGTACGATGATAAATCGTCAGCCCACAAAAAACCTTGTTGCCGCAGTTCAATGGAAGTAGGGAAAAAGCGGAACATGGCATAGAGTATAGGCATTTGGAAAAGCATTGGTAAACAGCCGCCTAGCGGACTGACACTGGCTTTTCTGTAAAGTGCCATAGTTGCTTGTTGGCGTTCCATTGATTTTTCTTTCGGAATTTTCTTATTGATTTCTTCAATTTCCGGTTTCAGTACTTTCATCTTTGCCGATGACATATATGACTTGAAAGTAAACGGCAGAATAATTATCTTAATGACAATGGTTAATAGCAGAATAATGATACCATAGTTATTAATAAATTGATTGAAGAAATTGAAGATAGGAATCACAATGAACCGGTTGACCCATCCGAAAATTGTCCATCCGAGGTTGACCAGTTTTTGTAGTTGTAAATTGTCGTCGTTACCTATTTTACTGTATCGCCGAAGTGTATTATACTGGTTAGGACCGATATAAAAACTCATCGGATAGGTTTGTGTTGTGCCCATATTGTCAACAGGCAGCATCATATTGGCATGGAACTTTTTGATATATCCTTTTTCTCCCAATTTTTGTTGATCAATAACAACATTGGGAAAATAATTATCGGCAATAAGAACATTCGAAAAGAATTGTTGTTTGAAAGCAACCCACCGTACTTTGGTAGCTAATTCTTCTTTGTCATCGCCGGATGATGACAGCTTATCCACATTATCTTTATAGGGTTTGTAGTAAATTGTGGTATAATTATTTTCAGTCATTTTGCTCTTTTCCAACTGTCTTACATAATACGACCAGTCGAGAGCCAGTGTGTTGGTGTTCTGTGCCAAAATATTTTTCATACCCGAAAATTTTACAGAGAAATCTACTTTGTAAGAATCAGGAGCAAGTGAATAGGTGTATTCAATGTATTTACCTTCGGAGGCAGTTAAGCGGAAGGAGATTTTTACCGGTTGGTCTTTGGCATAAAGTTTTTCTTTGGATACCGATGGTGTGAAAAATAAATTATCGGTATTGATGCTTCTGTTTTGGTCAAAGAAATTGATGCCGAATATGGTAGAGTCGCCCGTGAACAGGATTAAAGGTGTTTTGTCGTAAGCTTTGTATTTTTTTAACTCTGCGGAATACATTTTTCCGCCTTTAGTAGAGATTTTAATTTTCAGTAAATCATTTTCAATGGTGATAAATTTTCTTGTACCTTGGGTAGCATCTGAAAATTCTCCGTATTGTTTTTGTATTTGTTTATTTTTTAACGAATCGTTTTTTACAACTGACGAATCGTTATTTTCAACTACGGCTTTTTGTTGTGTGGTAGCATCTGCAATAGCTTGTTGCTTAGCTATTTCAGCTTTTTTTGCTTGTTCAACTTTGGCAATAGAGTCCCGTTGAATTTTCAATCTGGCAATTTCTTCTTTCGAAGGTTGTGTGTAAATACTGTATAAAACTAATATAACGCCAATTAGTAATATGCCGATAATGGTTTTTTTGTCCATAGAAATTAATGGTTTTTGGTTAAAATATGTTTGATAAATGTAATAAATATAGGATGTGGATTTAATACCGTACTTTTATATTCAGGATGAAATTGAACGCCCACAAACCAAGGATGGTCCGGTATTTCAACAATTTCCACTAATCCGGTTTTCGGGTTTTTTCCTGTGGCTATCATATTGTGATTTGCAAACTCGGTGAGGTAGTCGTTATTAAATTCAAAACGATGCCGGTGGCGTTCTTTGGTTATTGGTTTTTCGTAGGAATTGTAAAGTTTTGATGTCGAAGCAATTTTACAGGAATAAGCACCAAGACGCATCGTGCCGCCTTTCTCAAATATGTTTTTCTGTTCTTCCATCAGGTCAATAACGGGATGTTTAGTATGCCTGTTAAATTCCGTAGAATCGGCATCTTTGTATCCTAGTACATTACGGGCAAATTCAATGACCATACATTGCATGCCGAGACAAATACCCAGAGTCGGAATTTTGTTTTCTCTGCCGTATTGTGCGGCAAATATTTTTCCTTCGATGCCGCGATGTCCGAATCCCGGCGCTATGATAATTCCCTGAAAGTCTTTAAGTGTTTTGCCAATGTTTTCTTTAGTAAGTTCTTCCGAATTGA
>JALTEO010000049.1 GCA_027073875.1 Bacteroidales bacterium | reverse complement strand
CCCTATGACTTTTCCATTACAAAAAATGTGGTTGCTGTTTTATTTAGTATGCTACTTATTTTATGGATTTTTATTGCTGCAGCCAAACGCTACAAAACTAAACCTAATGCATCACCTAAAGGATTACAATCTTTTGTTGAGCCAGTCGTATTATTTGTCCGCGATGATATTGCCAAGTCTGCAATTGGCGAAGAACGATACGAAAAATTTACACCTTACCTACTAACCATTTTCTTTTTTATTTGGATAAATAATATGCTTGGGATGATTCCATTTTTCCCGGGCGGTGTCAATATTACCGGAAACATTACTGTTACTATGTTGCTTGCGGTTTTCACTTTTATAATCACTACCTTTAGCGGCAACAAGCATTATTGGCAAGAAATATTCAATAATCCCGTTGTTCCATGGTGGCTAAAAATCCCCATACCACTTATGCCATTGGTAGAATTTATGGGTATCTTTATTAAGCCATTTGTTTTGATGGTTCGACTTTTTGCAAATATCTCAGCCGGTCATATTGTGGCACTGGGATTTTATAGTTTGATATTTATTTTTGGTCACATAAACATTGGAGCAGGATATGGTGTTTCCGTTGTTTCTGTTGCCTTTACAGTATTTATGTCCCTGCTTGAATTGCTTGTTGCATTCATTCAGGCCTATGTGTTTACTTTGTTAACGGCCATCTATTTTAGTATGGCTAAACCGGAGGAGGCACATTAAATTTGTTCTTTTTTATTAATTAAATATAGCGTTTTATGATTACTTTAAGTGTTATTTTACAAGCAGTTGCAAGCATGGCAATCGCAAAAATGGGTGCAGGTATCGGTGCAGGATTAGCAGCTATTGGTGCTGGTATCGGTATTGGTAATATTGGTAGCAGTGCTGTGGAAGCTATTGCCCGTCAACCGGAAGCTGTAGGTGATATTCGTTCCAATATGATTATTTCTGCTGCTCTTATTGAAGGTGTTGCCTTCTTTGCAATTGTAATTTGTTTGTTAATCTTATTCGTTTAAGATTGTTAATTTGTGAGTGTACGGTTGGTACACTCACATTTTTTTAATTATTAAAAATGATATTATGCAATTAGTTACGCCTGATTTCGGATTATTATTTTGGATGTTAATTTCCTTTATCATCTTCATTTTTCTTTTGAAAAAGTATGCATGGAAACCCATTCTAAAATCAATCCATGAACGAGATGAAAACATTGAACATGCTTTAAAAGCCGCCGAAGAAGCACGGAAAGAAATTGAAGAAATAAAAAAAGAAAGTGAACGCATCAGACGAGAAGTTTTAATTGAAAGAGAAGATATTATAGACAAAGCCATTCACGAAAAAGACCGGATTATTGAAGCTGCCAAACATCAGGCAAAAGATGAAGCCGACAAAATTTTCCAAGAAACAAAACAAGATATTGAACACGAAAAAAAACAAGCTTTAATGGAATTAAAAAACCAAGTAGCTACAATATCCATTCAAATTGCAGAAACAGTATTACGGAAACAAATGGCAGATAAAAAAGAACAGGAAAGATACATTAATGATTTATTAAAAGATATAAACTTAAACTAATGAATATCAACAAAATAGGTGTCCGTTACGCAAAAGCATTCATCGCATTGTCTGTTGAAAAAGGCATTATAGATGAGGTCATTGTAGATATTCGTCTGATTAATGAATTAATACACGAAGAAAAAAGAATAGATGACTTCTTTAGAAATCCTACCGTAAAAGTTTCCGACAAAATAAAATTCTTTCAAACAGTCTTTCAGAAAAACATCCACGAGCTAACAATGAAGTTTCTGGAAATGGTTATTAAAAAAGGTAGAGAATTATTTTTAAAAGATATTTTCAGAAATGCTATTGACTTATATCGGGAACTAAAGAAAATAAAAGAAGTTACTCTAATTACAACTAACGACATTGATTCTGAAATAAAAGAAAATATTAAACAACTGATGAAAAGCTATTTCTCCAAAGATTATACAATAGATATTCATCATCAAACAGATAAAGAACAGATTGGCGGTTTTTTGCTGGAAGTTGACAATAAGCAACTGGATATGACCGTTAAATCGCAAATTAAAACAATAAAAAGAGATTTAATCAATACAACTTTTCAAGTAAAATTATAATTTATGGCAAATATTAAACCATCAGAAGTATCAGATATTCTAAAAAGAGAATTGGAAGGTCTCCATATTGATTCAAAATTTAAAGAAGTAGGCACCGTTTTGGAAGTTGGTGACGGAATTGCCAGAATATACGGACTCAATGAGGTTCAAGCCAATGAAATGGTAGAGTTTGAAAATGGTGTTATGGGCATTGTTCTTAATCTCGAAGAAGATAATGTTGGTGCTGTGCTTCTCGGTTCAGATGTTGACATTAGTGAAGGTGACAAAGTACACCGCACACGCCGCATTGCCTCTATTAATGTGAGTGAAGCTTTGTTGGGTCGTGTTATAAATACTTTAGGCGAACCATTAGACGGTAAAGGATCTATTGAAGGGAAAACTTACGAGATGCCGTTAGAAAGAAAAGCACCCGGCGTTATTTACCGTCAACCGGTAAAACAACCGCTTCAAACAGGGCTAAAACCTATTGACTCAATGATTCCTATTGGTCGTGGGCAGCGAGAACTTATCATTGGCGACCGCCAAACAGGGAAAACAGCCATTGCCATAGACACCATTATCAATCAAAAAGAAAATTTTGACAAAGGCGAACCCGTTTATTGTATTTATGTAGCTATCGGACAAAAAGGATCTTCGGTAGCAACCATTGCCAACACATTGGAAAAATACGGTGCTATGGACTATACCGTTATTGTTGCGGCTAATGCCTCTGACCCTGCCGCTATGCAGTTTTATGCACCTTTTGCCGGTGCTTCCATCGGTGAATATTTTCGTGATACAGGACGCGATGCCTTGGTAATTTATGACGACTTATCAAAACAAGCCGTATCGTATCGTGAGGTTTCCCTGTTACTTCGTCGTCCACCGGGTCGTGAAGCTTATCCCGGCGATATTTTCTATTTACATTCCCGCCTTTTGGAAAGAGCCGCTAAAATCATTGAATCAGATGAACTCGCCAAGAGTATGAATAACCTTCCCGACTCCATTAAAGATATGGTAAAAGGTGGTGGTTCATTGACAGCTCTTCCAATTATTGAAACCCAAGCCGGTGATGTCTCCGCTTACATTCCAACCAATGTAATTTCAATTACCGACGGACAGATTTTCTTGGAAGGTAATCTATTTAACGCCGGTGTGCGACCTGCTATTAATGTAGGTATTTCCGTATCACGCGTTGGTGGAAATGCTCAAATCAAAGCGATGAAAAAAGTAGCAGGAACACTAAAACTTGACCAAGCTCAATATCGTGAATACGAAGCATTTGCAAAATTTGGTTCCGATTTGGATGCTACCACAAAATCTATTCTGGAAAAAGGTGCCAGAAATGTGGAAATTCTAAAACAACCACAATACGCACCAATGTCTGTGGAGAAACAAATTGCAATCGTTTATTTGGGAACTCATAATCTATTAAAGAATGTTCCTGTTGATAAGGTTAGAGAATTTGAAAAAGATTTCTTGCAGTTCCTCGAAATGGAACACCAAGAAGATGTGCTTAACACCTTAAAATCAGGCGTTATCAATGAAGATGTTGAAAACAAACTAAAAGATGTTGCTGAGAAATTGAGTCTTAAATACAAGAACTAA
>JALTEO010000048.1 GCA_027073875.1 Bacteroidales bacterium | reverse complement strand
AAAAAAATGTCTTTTAATTTAATCACCATATTAGGTCCCACTGCCGTAGGCAAAACAAGGACGGCGGCACTATTGGCTAATGCCATTGACGGCGAAATTATCTCTGCCGACTCACGACAGGTATATCGCGGTATGACCATCGGCACCGGAAAAGATTTGGACGATTACCGCGTAGGCAACCGGATTATTCCGTATCATCTGATTGATATTAGAGATGCCGGCTACGAATATAATCTGTTTGAATTTCAACAGGATTTTTTTAAGGCATTTAGCAATATCACAAACAGGAAAAAGATACCGATTCTCTGTGGCGGAACAGGACTTTATATTACTGCCGCTACCAACCCTGAAGATTTTCAACTGGCGGAAGTACCACCCAATCCGGAATTGCGAAAGCAATTGGAAACCAAATCATTTGAGGAATTGAAAACCATTTTTCTGCAATATCGTACACCACACAATACGACTGATTTCGACACTAAAAAACGCTTGATTCGTGCCATTGAAATATTACAGGCAGGAGAAAAAATACAAAGTCCTAAGTTGCCGGAAATCAATTCGTTGTTTATCGGTATTAATATTGATGTAAAGTCCCGCCGCCGGAAGATTACCAAACGGCTAAACAAACGGCTCAACGAAGGAATGGTTGAAGAGGTAAAATCGTTGCTTACTCAAGTACCTGCCGAACGGCTAATGCGATACGGACTGGAATACAAATACACTACACTTTATCTAACCGGCGAACTACCTTATGACGAGATGTTTAAAAAATTGGAAATTGCCATTCATCAATTTGCCAAGCGACAGATGACATGGTTCCGCGGCATGGAACGAAAAGGTGCACACATCCATTGGTTAGATGCTTATATGCCCGAAGAAGAAAAAATTTCAAAAATTATTGAATGGTTTTCTTTAGAAAAATAAAAAAACACATCTTTTTACTAAGAAAAAAAATATTTTTGTATTTTTAAAGTTATACAACAAGTGATAATAAATAATATCGGGCAATTGAAGATACGAAACATCACCATTTTGGCGGTTCTTTTCTTGATTTTGTGGGGTTGCTCCACAGAAAAGAATACAGCAGTAACTCGCTTTTATCATAATCTGACTTCGCACTACAACGCTTTTTTCAATGGTAGAGACCAATATAAAGTTGCCATCAAAAGCTTTGAGAAAAGCTACGAAGATGATTACACCCGTATCCTACCTGTCTTTAAATATTCCGATGACCAAACAGCTTCATCGCTTACCGGATCTATGGATATTGCCATTGAAAAAGCCACAAAGGTCATTAAATTTCACTCTATCACTGCCAAACCAAAGCGGAAAGGCGGACACCTTACAAAGAAACAAAAAGCGTTTTACAAAAAAAGTGATTACAACAATTGGGTGGACGACAGTTGGCTGCTCATAGGTAAAGCCAAGTTCTACAAAGCAGACTATATGGGTGCTTATCAAGCATTCAAATATGTCATTTCAGAATACAGCTACGATAAAATTCGTTTCGATGCGGGATTGTGGAAAGCCAAGTCGGAAATTCAAATGAAACAATATGATGATGCCCTTGCATCGCTACAACTTATTGATGGCGAAAAAGATTTTCCCGAGAAATTAAAATCAAACCTCTATGCCACTTATGCCGATTTATATCTCCGGCAGAAAAAATACAATGATGCTGTCAATATGCTCAATAAAGCATTGAAATACAAACCAAAAAAAAGTGAACGAGTACGCTATCAGTTTATTTTGGCTCAAATCTACGAACAGCTCCACCGCTACGAAAATGCTACAAATCTCTACGCCATTGTGGCTAAAAGCAATCCACCCTACGAAATGGCTTTTGCTTCTATGATAAACAGGGCAACCTCCTACATCGGGAAAACAGGCGACCCGCGTCCAATCATCAAGCAACTGAACAAGATGCTGAAAGATGATAAAAACAACGATTATCAAGACCAGATATATTACGCACTGGCAAGTGTTTATCTAAAAACAAATAATGACAAATTAGCCCTCAAAAACCTTAAATTATCAGCAGAACATGGTAGCAGTAATATGCAGCAAAAAGCCAAGACTTATTTACTGATTGCCGATATTTATTTTGGGAAAAAACAATATGCTCTGTCGCAACCATACTACGACAGCACCATGATGTATCTATCCCAAGACTATCCTAATTATGCACAGTTACAGGTAAAGACCGATAATCTTTCCGATTTGGTAAAAAATATCAATACCGTATCGTTACAAGACAGTCTTCAAAGATTAGCACACATGAGCCAAAAAGAGAGAATGGCGATAATTAACCGTATCATTAAAGAAGTAAAAAAGAAAAAAGAAGAAGAACGGCAAGCAGAAGTAGAAAAGCAACAATTTCATACTCAAAATAGTTTTGAAAATCGACAATATCAGCAAGGGCTACAACAAGGACAAGGAGGTAAATGGTATTTTTATAATCCCGCCATGCTCAGTATGGGGCAATCGGAATTCAGACAAAAATGGGGCAACCGGAAACTTGCTGATAACTGGCGGCGAAAAAACAGAACCGTTGTTAACTTTAATACCGGCAATGACGATGAAGAAGCAACAGAGACTGACTCCACAGGACAAGTTGTAAAAATAGATAATGAAAATCCAAAATATTATCTTAGAAAAATCCCGATGACTGACTCTATGGAAGCCGCTTCAAATGAAAAGATTAAAGAAGCACTTTACAATCTGGGAATTCTCTACCGCGAACGGTTCAACGACTACCCCGAATCAATTAAAGCATTTGAAGATTTGGTAACCCGATTCCCAAAGACAGATAACAAATTAGCCGCTTATTACAATTTATATCAAATTTATAACCTTCAAAACAATACGGCAAAAGCAAACGAATATAAAAACAAAATTTTATCGGAATTTCCTAAATCGGATATGGCAAAAGCTATCTCCGACCCCGATTACGGCAAAAAGAAAGAAGCCGAGAAAAACAAAATCAGAAACATGTATATTCAAGCATATCAGCTATTTACAAAAGGAAACACCGGTTCTGCCGCTCAAACCATTAACAAATATGAACAACTGGACGATTCATTCTTACGGTCCAAATTTTTATTACTGCGAGCACTCAATCAAGGAAAAAGCCACGATTACAACAGCATGAAAAAAAGCTTTGCTCAAATCAATAAGGAATTTCCAAATACACCGGAAGACAGTATTGCTAAATTTTATCTGACATATCTTCAGAATAACGATTCCCTTTTACAACAACTGCAACAAGTATCAGACAGTAACCTCTTAGCATCTAACGAAACCTCAAACGAAACAACAGCTACCTCCACACAGCAAGATTCCGCAGACAGCATAACACAAGAAGAACTTGCTGCCCAACAAGAAGCAGAAGAACTGAAAATATTCAAGCCGTCAATGGACGAAAAACAATTTTATGTTATTGCCGTACACAATATTCCAGAAGTGTTGAATAAAGTGAAATTTAATATCGTCAATTTTAATGTCGATCATTTCCCGATGTTCGATTTTGAAGTCAAAACATTTTTACTGAGTAGCGATATTCAATTGATTACAATCAAAAGCTTGAAAAACAAAACACAGGCAATGAAATACTATAAAGCCGTGCTGGCATATAAGGTTTTTGACCAAATTGACCCGTCTGAATACCAACATTTTATAATTTCAGCTACCAACTACCCTATTTTCTATAACGACAAAAATGTAACAA
>JALTEO010000047.1 GCA_027073875.1 Bacteroidales bacterium | reverse complement strand
CCGTATCCGTAAACGTCATGTAAGTATTCGAATTGTTTTTAAAGGCTTGAAGCGTTAATTCAATGCCGTAAATTTCAGCTCCGCCAACCGATGCTTTTGGTGATTCGGAAATTTTTACATAAGGTAATAAAATATTGAATTTGTAAGCCCCCGTAACAAACTTCAAATCAGCTTGCAAGTTGGTCCCGTTTTTGTCCCATGTAAAAAATTGATCAGATTCATAACGTGGCAGAGTAATTTTTAAAGTAATTTCACGCCAGCCATTGCGTACTGGCTCCAATGTCAAATCCGCATCGGTATGGCTACTATCCGGCGTCGTAAATTGTGGGTCAGTCAAATTATTATTCAACGTCAGAGTAAATTTACTGATCTTCATTTCATCGGTTGATGCCAAGGCATTTGATTGATCGCCAATACGAAATGTCAAATCGCTGAAGCATAATGTCGTTGGGTCGGTGTAACTAATACCATCAAATGCTGAAGATGCATTTACAATGCCGGAATCACCCGTGCGCAATAAATCCTTTGCAATTAAATCTGTACTAAAAGTTATTTTGCCCCCGGCTTCGCCATTGATTTCCAAATTATTGATCTTCGCCCCATGCAATTCCCATACACTCACGCTTTTATCAAAAGCGACTGTATGCTGAACCGAATCATCATTGCCAGTTGCATATTTATTCAATCCATTTGTTGCATCGCGTGAACCGGCGGCCATGACCGCACCATAAATGATTTGCTCAAATGTCATTGTGCCGGTGGCGCCGGAATCATAAATAACTTCACCACCCAAGGCACCGGTTACGGATACGGGACCATTACATGCACTGCGTCTTGCTGGGTTGCCATCAAGATATTCACTAACAATATGTGAAATTGCCCGTTCAATGCCTTCACTCGAAAATGGCAGCATCCTTGTAATTGCAACGCCAGTGCCCCATGTTGTTTCCTCGCCAATCGCCGCACGCGCAGCAAAACCTTTTCCTAAACTCATCATTATCTCCTTTTAATTAATTTAATTTTTCCGTCAATGATTTCATAAAGCGCTCCGCACCGTGGGCATTTTATTTGCCCCGCAACCTTACCCTTACCATTTGTCTTCAATAGCAATCGGTTGCATTTTAATCCGAAGCGTTTATCTCGCTTATCTGAAATTACATTAAAACACCTTATTTCCTGATATTCTTTTTTTTCTTTTGTCATGGCGTACTTGCCTCAAAATCGTACTTTATTGAAAAAATCACTTGAGTGATTCCAATTGATTGCTCCACATCAATATAACGTGCAATTGATACCAAGTAAATACCTGCTACATAACTCAAACCCAGCCGATGATCTTCTAAAACCGCCTTTATCAAATCCTCGGTTAAATTTTCAATGTCTTCGGTCATTTGCTTGTCTTCACGAGTAGATGATTTTACATATCCAATCACACTAATAATCCAGCCGGATTCACTATTTCGGCTTGTGCCTGATGTATATTCCAAGTTTGTAAGTGGTACATATTGTGATTCGCCCGGCAATAAATAGACTGATGGAAATTCATTTATTTGAGAATAATCGCGATACCCATAACTATGCGCGGCTAAAGTTGTATTATAGCCATTGGCTGTGGTAATATTGGCCACTGCATTATCAATCGCTTTTAATATGTTAAGCCGTTTACTCATCACTCACTTCTTTGCTGAGTTTGTTCATGGCCCCAGCGAACATCAACTGAATTTGGGGATCGCTATCTTTTAATGCCGGATGCAAATAAGGCCGCGCCGGAATCTTAATATTAAAATTATCTTTTTTACTCAAAGCCATCGCCCTCCACATCGGTAATTGAGTATTTGCATACATCGCCCAAAAAAACCGCCGCGATTTGTCAGTTATCGATGGATGTGTTTCACCGCCGTACTCGTGAATTGCAGCATAAGGAACGGATGTCCCAAATAACCCCTCAAAAATTCGGCCTGTAACAATTATTTTCCGAATAGATTCCTGCACTCCACCAAGTCCGGTGCCAAAAGCAAAACCGTCGATAAGTGATCGCGAAAGCCGTCCCATACGTATATTAAGTTTATCACCCTTTGCCCCAATTGTAAATCCAGTTTTATAATCAAGTAATTTGGCTTTCACCATATAACGTTCGATAGCCGTTAATCCTACGAGCTGCATAGCCCGCAAAATCATTTGTCGAATTATTTCAGCCGACCGTAAATTAAATTGCGCGAATTTTGCCAGCATATCTCGATCATCAACATCAATTTCGAGTGGTGATGCGTGCTGTGCCATTACAAATATTCCCTTCGGTAAAAATCTAAAATATTTCTCGCTATTGGAGGCAATTCATCAACGATATTGCGCATTGCCCCCATACCATTTGGCAGTGATTTTGACAATTGTAATAAAAGCCCTTTCCCACTTGCCGCTTGTTGCCACATTTGATCTACAATTTGTTGGCAAGCTAATATCAAATCATCGGGCACGCCAATAACAACATCATCCGATGTATAACTCGAACTTCCGGTTTTGTCGTCACCACTAAAGCCTAAAAGCGTGGCCATGGACTTTGACGAATTCGTACCGGTACTAAATAGCAAGCTAAATGTACCGGTAGCCGCAACAGTAAATTTTTGTGTGACATGGGAATAGGTAACGGTATATGTTAACGCCGTATTACTATCATCATTAAGTGCGGATTGAATGGCGCTGGCCAAATCTTCGGCTGAATACCCCGGCCATACCGTGCCGCGTGTTTTGGCTTCGTCAATGGCAATATTTATTTCGGAGCCGCTGCCTTCTTTGACATCCAAATAATTGTTTTGGCCGCTGATGACATTAAAGCGCGTATATCCTGCCCAATACTCGACCTTGACATTCTGCACGGCCTTATAAAAACTGGCCTCGTCATCATAAAGCCCGATTTGACCGATGTCTGGGTACACAATCAAATCGCTGGCATCGATTAAGGTTGTATCATCAAATTCGCGGTCGATGTCGTCATGCACGGTAATGTTCGTTGGCTCTTCAGGCAATGTCGTGGTATCGTAGACCACATAAACAGGATAATTTCGCAATAATAATTTACTCATGCCAGTACCATCGTAATATTCCGTGAATTGCCGTGTAACTACTTTTTTGCCAATGTAATTTTCGACAATTAAAGTAACGGCTTGCCTAAATTGATTAAATAAATCATCTTGACTTGAACCGGTAATTCCAAGCCAACTTTTTATATCAGCAAGTGAAACGATTTCATACATTAAAAAATCCCTTCGACCAACTTATTTATTATGATAGTCACAATAGTACCGACCACAATGCCAATAATGCCAACAACCAATCGATCAATATTTCTGCGTTTACGCTGCTTGCTATCAATCATCGAATCAATTCTTCTATGTGCAGCATCCGCCTTACTGTTTATTTTTTGTAATTCAGCAAATATACCATTCTTGGGATGCAAAATATAATCCAAACGAGTACGAACATCCTGTAAATTTTCCTTGATTTCTTTAAATTGTTCCTCAATGTATTGTCGCAGATCAAGCTTTTCCGGCTCTGACATCTTTAATTAATCCCTTCACATCTTCTATGGCATCATATAGACTCGCATACTGTTTTATCACCATGTCCTCGAGTCCAATCATCTTTCGTTCAAGCTCTATGCGTTGCTTTACTTCTTTGTTAAACATTTCCTTTAGTCCAACCAAATCAAAGTTATTATTAATTTGTGTCGACTCAATAAGCCTGATGCGGCCTTCAT
>JALTEO010000046.1 GCA_027073875.1 Bacteroidales bacterium | reverse complement strand
ATAAAAAGGGTTGGAAATTTCCAACCCTTTTTATTCTAATTTAATGTGTAAATGAATATTTATTACAGGAAATCCATTTTTTTTATTTTAATTTTTCTTTTGTCGGGGAAGTTTATTTCCGCTCAACCATGTACTAATCCGAGTACTTCTAATTGTGCCGATGCCATTAGTGGTGGAAGTGAGTTCATTATGTCAACTTCCGGAAATGTTGATTTTGAATTTGATGATATGAGCAAATTCATTAATGGCATTACACATAGTGGTTCTACTCGACTACGATTAAAAGTTGATGAATTAGTGTCAGGACAATGTAAATGGAAGCTAATAATGTATATTGATAATAACGGAACTACTCCCAATAACGAATGGGAAACTTTGACAACCTATGGAACAACAGGAGATAAGCCACAATTGGATTTGATTCAAGTCAAAGTTTATAATGGTTGCGGAACACCGGTAGCAAATGGTATATTTCAGATTTTCTCAAATAATGTTCAATATGATATTTTGGATATTATTCCCGATCAATCAACACAGCATAATCCTGCTCCTTGCGATGGAACACATGTTAATGGACCCGGGAGTTATTTAACAGATTACAATGAGTATAATTTTACCATTGATTACCGAATTTTGCCGGGCTATTCTTTACAATCCGGTGCCTATCAGATTAAAATTCATTTTTGTTTGGTTGAAGTTTCTTAAAAAATATTAATGAGAGTAGGTATTTTTTTTGTTTTTTATTTTCTTTTTGTAGGGTGGTCTTTTTCTCAAGACACTATACCTGCTAAAGACTCTATTAATACTCCTGCAATTGATACTACAAAACAAAGTGTAAGACATCCAAAAAATACTTTTGGCGATGTCTATAGTTCAAAAGACACAAATCATATTATTCCAAATGCAATTCACACTTCACCAAAGTCTTCTCAAAATGGTATAGAATTTTATTTCAAAAAAGATAAAGTAATTTTCAATAAGAACGAGATTATTTCCAATGTTTTGGTTGTTAGGAACCTTAAAAGTCAACCGCTTAAATTTTTCGTTGATGCATCAATTCCAGAAAATTGGAAAGTATTTAGCCAAAAAAAAAAGCTTTATAAATTAAATGGAAATGACAGCATTTTTATTCCATTTCACATTATTCCCAAGCTTAAACTGAAAGGAAGTACCCAATTTCTCTTCACGGCATATCTAAGTGGTGAACACCAAGAAGCTTATGGGTTTACTTATTTCATGGGCATTATTCAAAAACATATCTCATGGCAACTCTCTACTTCTGACAATAAGATTTATTTGATGAACGGACAAACAAAAAAACCTTTCAGTGTTCGTTTATTTAATAGTGGTTTTGATGAACAAGACATTCACTTATCTATAAATAGTTTGTCGAGCAAGGTAGTCATTATGGACTCTTCAGGAACTACTCCGGCAGAACTACCAACTACCTTTACGCTAAAATCACAACAAGACAGTTCATTTTATTATGTATTTTCTACTAGAAAAGAAAAACGAAATGCTTATATGGTTGACATGGACGGATACAATCCTTTTAGCTTGGGAGAGCGAAAGAAATACTCCGTCTTTATTAATTCAACATCACCAAACCCATCTGATAAGGACCATTTTAGAGCCGGCAACAAAATTAATTTCATTAAACTCTCAGATGAGTGGGAAGTCAACAAATACGGTTCAACCGTAATCCCCCTATTGATGGATATGAATGCTTTTAATATATTAGGGAATAACCCTATGATGACTGTAATGTTGCGTGGACAAACCTATTTTAGTGACCAATCTTTTCTGGTGTATAATTCTCAATTAACTTATTTTTCCAATGTTCTTTCGGCTAATCCTTATCAAAATGCAAATTATTATTTGGGCTATTTTCACAATAAATTTGATGTGCAATTTGGCAATATTAACGGCAATATCTTAGGAACAATTCAAAGTGGTGAGGGATTAAAAGCAAATTATTATATTAATGATAAACAACGGATAGGTGCTTTTTACACACGAACACCAAGGTTGTTTTCTTCAGGGTCTAACTTCTCTACCGTAGGAATTATCCACGACTTCAGAAACTCATTATTTAGGGTAAACACTAAAATAGGACATACCACAAATTTAATTGCAAACAAATTTGCTGATGTTGCCAATATTAATGCTTCTACTACTTATTTTAAGAATCATTCTTTCGGGGTAAGATTAGGTTTGAGCAGAAGTGTTTTACAAGATTCATCTTCAACAAAATTTGGGTATTATACCGGATTGTTTTATTCAGGGAGATTCCTACATCAAAAATTATATACACATCTTAACTCTATTTATTTCTCACCTGATTTTGGTATTTATGGTTTTGAAAGACTTTCGGTTAACATGGGAAACGAATATCGCTTAAACGAAAAATGGCATATTGGATTACAAAACAATTTTTACAGGAATCCTGAAATTTTATTTGGGCAGCTTACCGGAAGTTATTTTTATCAGCTGAATAATCAGTTAAATTTCAGCAAAATGGGGTCTAGAATTGGCAATATGAATCCGTTTGCATTTTACAATTTATCTCACATTCAAGAGTTTGATGTACAGTCTAGGGGACTTGGATTTAATATTGGGCAATACAATTTTAAAAAACATTATCATTACTTTGTAAATATCCGTTCGGGATATAATTATTCTCCAGACACCTTACAGAAAAACTTTTTCTTTCTACGGTTGGCAGGATTATTACAATATAAAACCGTTACTTTTATGACTCGTTATACGCTTGGTAATTTTAGTATGAGTAAAAAAATATATGCCTACAACAGTTACAAAAATCCACAAACCATCGGATTAACTTTTCGTCATCAATACATATTTCCATATCCTTCACTGGTTATGAGCAACTCAATTAATTATTTATATTCATCATTATCAGGGAATAACATGAACTATGTTCCCGAACTATATTTTTTTACAAAAAGTGGATGGCGATTTAAATTATTTGCCGAATTGAATTTCTACCGTGGAACAAACAATAATATCAATGATGTTTATTATACGATTAATATAGATGAAGAACCCCAACAACCACATTGGTCACAAGATTTTTACCTTGGTTTAGGCATCAGAAAAGAATTTGGTATTCCTATTCCTAAAACCAAAAAGAAATATTGTACAGCAAAATTTATTGCTTTCTACGATTTGAATGGTGACGGAAAACGAACTCCCAATGAAGATGTGTTAGAAAATGTTGTTATTCAAGTAGGTAATTGGGAGATAATAACCAACAAAAATGGTGAAGCACAACTAAAAAATGTACCTACAGGAGCCTATTTATTTAATGTTTTTTCAATTCCAGACCTAAAAGGGTGGTTTCCACACACCAATGACACACTGGCACTAATGACCTCTGGAAAAATATTTGTACCATTTACCCGAGGTGTAAAAGTTACAGGGAAAGTATTTATGGAAATGGATAAATATAATATAAATGCCGGAAAACCAATAGACTTATCTCACATTAAAATATCTATGGTTAACAAGCGTACATTTACGACACTTACGGATAAAGACGGTAACTTTGAAATCTATGTTCCAATGGGTAAATATATATTAACTATGGACGAAAAGGTATTGGGTAGCCGCTACCACCTTTTGAAAAATAACTTTGACCTCTTTATTAACGACCAGTTTGATAATATTTTTATTCCGTTCTATATTGTCGAAAAACCACGAAAAGTAAAAATTATTAAATTTGATAGTAATGGAAATAGGAT
>JALTEO010000045.1 GCA_027073875.1 Bacteroidales bacterium | reverse complement strand
GGTATGTCAATAGGTATTGAGAAACTTCGTGACAGAATCAGAATCAAATTAAGCGAGAACTTAGATAGCTTTAAACCTGAAACAAAAGCCGCTTATCAAGAATGGATAGATACTTTCCAAGATACACTTGGAAATGACGAGCCATCAAATAAGTTAATTGCAGCCCTGAAATCCGAAACCGGACAAATTGCAAAAGAAGTATTGCAATTAGAACAGTATATCAGCAAAAAATCTATCTGGATTATTGGTGGTGACGGATGGGCTTATGATATTGGTTATGGTGGTTTAGACCATGTTCTGGCATCCGGTAAAAATATAAATTTACTCGTTCTGGATACGGAAGTTTATTCTAATACCGGCGGTCAAGCATCTAAAGCATCACAAATTGGTCAGGTTGCCAAATTTGCTGCTGCAGGTAAAGAAATCCGGAAAAAAGACCTTGGAGCCATTTCTATGACTTACGGTTATATTTATGTTGCCCAAGTGGCAATGGGTGCTAACCAAAATCAATTCTTCAAAGCAATGAAAGAAGCCGAAGCTTATGATGGACCATCAATCATTATTGCTTACTCACCGTGTATTGCTCATGGTATTAAATCCGGAATGGGAACAGCACAGGCAGAAGAAAAATTTGCCGTAGAAGCCGGTTACTGGAACTTGTATCGCTACAATCCCGATTTGGATAAACAAGGTAAAACACCATTTATCTTAGATTCCAAAGAACCGGATTGGAATAAATACAAAGACTTCCTGAACCATGAAATCCGTTTCTCACAGCTACTTCAAACATTCCCTGAAAGAGCTGAAGAATTGTTTGATAAAGCAGTTAAAGAAGCACAATGGCGATGGAGATATTACAAACGCCTTGAACAAAGTTACAAGACGGAAGTTAATGTATAACTTAGCAGAAAGTTGAAAGGTTTTATTGATAGATGAAATATTTATGATAAAGTTTTAATATACAAAGGAATAATTATTTTAGTGTTTAATAAAACATAGTATTATCACCCACCTTAATCCTCCCTCAAGGGAGGAAATTCTCCCCTTGATGGGGAGATACAGAGGGGTGATAAAAAATTACAAATAAAACTTTATGAACTTTACAAACTTTAAACTAAAAAAATTATGGATGTTAAAAAAATTTTCGAACAATACGAAAAACATGTAGAAACCCGTGCTAAACAAAATATTCCACCCTTACCTTTAAATGTGGAACAAACGCAGGCACTTTGTCAACTTCTGGAAAATCCCGGAAATGAGGATACCGATAAATTATTATACCTGTTAAAGGAAAGAATCGCTCCCGGTGTTGATCCTTCAGCAAAAGTAAAAGCTGAGTTCTTAGGTAAGATTGTAACAGGTAAGGTATCTTCTCCCGTCATTTCCTCAAAAGAAGCCATTAAGATTTTGGGAACGATGCTTGGCGGCTATAATATTCAAAGTCTGATAGATGCACTTAATGATAATGCATTAGCCGAAGATGCTGCCGAAGCATTAAAGAACACAATTTTAATTTACGAAGCATTCGAAAAGGTTGCCAATTTAGATAAATCCGGAAATAAATATGCTCACGAAGTAATCGAATCATGGGCAAAAGCCGAATGGTTTACCAATAAAGAACCTTTGCCGGAAACTTCCAAAGTAAAAATCTTTAAGGTCAACGGTGAAATTAATACTGATGATTTTTCGCCTGCCAGCGACGCTTGGAGTCGTCCCGATATTCCTTTGCATGGTTTGTCTATGGGAAAAACACTTTTCACAGGTGGAATTGATACCATAGCTGAATGGCGAAAACAAGGACACCAAGTAGCTTTTGTCGGCGATGTTGTTGGCACAGGTTCTTCCAGAAAATCAGCTACTAACAGTTTGTTATGGCATATTGGTGAAGATATTCCCGCCGTGCCGAATAAACGCCGTGGCGGATTTGTCATTGGTGGTGTCATTGCTCCTATTTTCTTCAATACCGTTGAAGATTCAGGCGGTTTTCCGTTTACCACAGATGTTACTAAATTAAATCACGGTGAAGAAGTTATCATTAACACAGCCGAAGGCAAGATTACAGATGCAAACGGCAATACGCTATCTACATTTACCATTGAACCGGAAACATTGACCGACGAATTTCGTGCAGGTGGACGAATTCCTTTAATCATTGGTAGAGCACTTTCTGAAAAAGCTGCTGAATATCTTGGCATGCCGAAACCCACTATTTTTAAAGATGTAAAAAATCCTGTTCCGGCTCCCGACCAAAAATTCTCGTTAGCTCAAAAAATGGTAGGAAAAGCCATTGGCGAAAAAGGTGTTTTACCCGGCTCTGCCATTCAGCCAAAAATGACGACTGTCCTATCGCAAGATACAACCGGTCCGATGACTGCCGATGAGTTAAAAGAACTGGCTTGCTTAAAATTTCAGTCACCGCTATTTATGCAATCGTTTTGCCACACGGCTGCCTATCCGAAACCAACGGATGTGAATATGCACAAATCTTTGCCACACTTTATTACAGAACGCGAAGGATTAGCATTAAAACCGGGCGATGGAGTTTGCCATAGCTGGATGAACCGTATGTTGTTGCCAGATACCGTAGGAACCGGAGGCGATTCGCATACCCGTTTCCCATTGGGAATTTCATTCCCTGCCGGTTCGGGACTGGTAGCTTTTGCCGGTGCTTTGGGATTTATGCCTTTAAATATGCCCGAATCTGTTTTAGTAAAATTCTCGGGTAAATTAAATCCGGGTATTACCCTACGCGATGTAGTCAATGCTATTCCGTATTTTGCCATACAAAAAGGGTTGCTGACTGTTCCCAAGAAAAATAAAAAGAACATTTTCAACGGACGGATATTAGAAATCCAAGGACTTGAAGATTTAACCGTAGAACAAGCATTTGAATTAACTGATGCTGCTGCCGAAAGAAGTGCCGCTGCAGGAGCTATTCAATTGTCGAAAGAAAGTGTCATTACGCATGTAAAATCAGGTATCTCCTTGCTTGAACAAATGATTCGTGACGGCTATCAGGATGCTAAAACCATCCAAAAAAGAATTGACGACATGAAAACATGGCTTGAAAATCCGGAATTGCTTCGTGCTGATGAAGGTGCCGAATATGCCGCTGTCATTGAGATTAATTTAGCCGATATTAAAGAGCCAATTGTGGCATGTCCTAACGACCCCGATGATGTAAAATTACTTTCTGATGTTCAGGGAACAGCTATTCAGGATGTATTTATCGGTTCGTGTATGACCAATATCGGACATTATCGTGCCGCCGGAAATATATGGAAAGGCGAAGAACGAAATGTAAATGTGAGAACCTACATTGCTCCACCTACCCGTATGGACCAAGCTACACTGAAAGAGGAATCCTATTTCTCTATTTTTAACACCATCGGTGCACGGATAGAAATTCCGGGCTGTTCGCTTTGTATGGGTAACCAACTGAGAGTTCCCGATAAAGCAACGGTATTTTCTACTTCTACCCGTAACTTTGATAACCGTATGGGTGATGGTGCTCAGGTATTTCTTGGCTCTGCCGAACTGGCTGCCGTAGTAGCTCTTAAAGGAAAACTGCCAACACCACAGGAATATTTTGATTATTACAAAAATAAAATTGAGGAAAATAAATCTGATATTTATCGCTACATGGAATTTGACAAAGAACCGTCAGACAGCCATGTGTATAATGTCAGGGAAATTTAATTTTCACAAGAGACAAGGAAGGGAGGTAACTCCCTTTCTTTTTTTATAAACAGAGACCTTTGCAAAACCCAAAAAAAATTGTCATCCTGAGC
>JALTEO010000044.1 GCA_027073875.1 Bacteroidales bacterium | reverse complement strand
CATTAAATTTTGGGCTAAAAAAATATTTACTTTTGAAAAAAATTGAAAATTAATATAGAATGAAGTTTGGTGTAGTTGTTTTTCCCGGGTCTAATTGTGATCACGATATGATTTATTCTTTAAAGTCAATCCATAATCACGATGTTGTAGAGATATGGCATAAAGATGTTGATTTACATGGTGTTGATGGTGTTATCTTGCCCGGTGGATTTTCTTATGGCGATTATTTACGGTCGGGTGCTTTGGCAAAATTCTCGCCAATTATGGAAAAAATAATTGACTTTGCCAATGGTGGTGGTTTTGTACTCGGAATATGTAATGGTTTTCAGATTTTGTGTGAAACAGGACTGTTGCCAGGTGCATTATTGCCCAATACCAATCAAAAGTTTATTTGTAAAAATATAAATATTGTTCCTGTTAATTTTGACTCTGCTCTCACTTCAGCTATTCCTCGCGGTATGGTGCTGAAAATTCCTATTGCTCATGGCGAAGGACGATATTTTGCTGATGACAAAACAATTAGGAGCTTGCGTTTGAACAATCAAATAATTTTTAAATATGCCACGGAAAGTGGAGATATATCGGAAGAGGCAAATCCAAATGGTTCAGTAGAGAATATTGCCGGTATTTGTAATGAACGAAAAAATGTTTTCGGTATGATGCCACATCCTGAACGGGCAGCCGATGACGAATTGGGAAATACCGATGGTAACTTGATTTTTAAGTCGATATTTAAAAATTTGTGATCTCCACATGATAACACCCGATGAGGAAATAGCTGTTCGTAAAGAGTTTGAGGCAATTCTTAAGGATTGTGATTCGTGTCAAAAACCCGAACGGGAGGAGTTGATTCGTAAAGCATTTGAATTTGCTTTTAATGCCCACAAGGAAGTTCGTCGTAAATCCGGAGAACCTTATATTTATCATCCTTTGGCAGTAGCTAAAATTGTTATCAATAATATCGGTTTGGGAACTACCTCCTTTATTGCTTCCTTGTTGCACGATGTGGTTGAGGATACTGATTATACTGTTGATGATATCCGCAGACTGTTTGGCGACAAAATTGCCTATTTGATTGACGGATTGACTAAAATTTCCGGCGTTGTTGAGGGGAAAAATGTTCAAGTAGAAAACTTTAAAAAAATTCTTCTGACACTTTCTAAAGATGTGAGGGTTATATTGGTGAAGATTGCCGACAGATTGCATAATCTACGGACAATGGAATCAATGCCGGATTACAAGAAAGCAAGAACGGTTTCTGAGACTATTTCCATTTATATCCCTCTGGCACATCGTTTGGGTTTATATCCTATAAAAACGGAGATGGAAGATGTTTGTTTCCGTTTTCAAGAGCCTGTAACCTATGATGAAATTGCTAATAAGTTGGCATCGTTTGAGACTAATTTGGACGAGTTCATGGAATTGTTTACCGACCCTATTATTGATGATTTAGAAGAGTTAGGAATTCAATTCTCTATTAATGCCCGTACAAAATCAATTGCTTCTATTTACCGAAAGATGAGGAAGAAAGGAGTTCCTTTTGAGGAGGTATATGATATTTTTGCTATTAGAATAGTATTTGAACCCAATAAAGGTTTTTCGGAAAAAACACAGTGTTGGTCTATTTATTCGGTAATTACTGATGAATATCGTCCAAAACCCGACCGGTTGCGTGACTGGATAAGTAATCCAAAACCAAACGGTTATGAAGCGTTGCATACAACGGTGATGGGACCTGATAATAAATGGGTAGAAGTTCAGATTCGTAGTAGCCGGATGGATGATATTGCAGAATATGGGTATGCTGCACATTGGAAATATAAGGAGAACAAAGACAAAGAAAGTGAGATTGATCTTTGGATTGAACGGATTCGTGAGATTTTGGAAGACAACCTGACTTCGGAAGAAGATTTTCTGCGGACTTTTGAGATGGACATTTTTAGTAATGAAATTCTGGTCTTTACACCCAAAGGGGAGGTTCGTCCATTAAAAAGGGGAGCTACAGCTTTAGACTTTGCTTACGATATTCATTCCGAGATAGGAAATCATGCCATTGGTGCTAAAGTTAATTATAAATTGGAACCTTTGAGCCATGTCTTGGAAAGTGGTGATCAGGTAGAAATTATTACTTCCGAAACACAGACACCACAACGCGAATGGTTAGATTTTGTAACAACAACAAAAGCTCAGGCAAAAATTAAGGATGCTTTTAAGGATGAGCGGAAACAAAATATTGAGAAAGGTAAAAAAATACTGACACAAATTGCCAAGGAAAATAATGTTATTCTTAACTCAATGGTCTTGACGAAATTAACACATTATTTTGAAGTTAGGGATAAGGAAGAGCTTTATTGTAAAATTGGTGGCAATTTTGTTGATTTATCTAATTTTCAAAAAATTGTTCAACGCAAACGACGAAATAAATATGTCCGTTACTGGGCATTGCAAATATCTAAAGCTACAAGTAAAATTACGCCAAAAAGAAAACCGTCGGAGAATAAAAACAAAGAGGAATCGGAAGAAATTAGAAAGATTACACTTGCCGAACGATCGGACATAGCTAATTATACGCTGGCAAAATGTTGTAATCCTATTCCGGGTGACGATGTTATTGCCTATAAATTGGACGATGGCTCTGTTGAGGTTCACAAAAAAGAGTGTAAAGTGGCAACGGAACTTGGAACAACTCAAGGTAAAACAGCTTTGGATGTGCATTGGAAATCACACAAGATTTTATCTTTTTTGGTGCGTATTAATGTAAATGGAATTGACAGAATGGGGCTTTTAAATTCTATTACACATGTTATTTCCAATCAGTTATATGTAAATATGCGGGCAGTAAAAATTGATGCTACCGATGGTTATTTTGGTGGATATATTGATTTATATGTTCACAATAAGGAAGATTTAGATGCTTTAATAAAGGATATTCTTAAAATTAAAGGTGTAAAAAAAGTGGAACGAGTAGAGCCGGAAATAGAGGAAGAATAATTTAATTGTATTATTTGTTTGCCAACGAAAAATTAAAAACCGGATATTAACTTTAGAATTTAACTTATGGGATTAGATGTATTATTAGGATTGCAATGGGGAGACGAAGGCAAAGGTAAAATTGTCGATGTGTTAGCCCGTAATTATGATGTTGTGGCTCGTTTTCAGGGCGGTCCCAATGCCGGACACTCTTTGGAGTTTGAAGACAAGAAATTTGTACTTCACCTGATACCTTCCGGTATTTTTCAGCAGGATACCATAAATATTATTGGCAATGGTGTGGTGATTGACCCGATTGCTTTGGTTAATGAAATAAATGAATTGAAGCGGGAAGGAATAGAATCCACAAAAAATCTCTACATTTCTTACAAAGCACATCTCATTTTGCCTACACATCGTTGTTTGGATGCTGCTTCGGAAAAAGCAAAAGGGAAAGAGAAAATTGGTTCCACACTCAAGGGAATTGGTCCTACATATATGGACAAAATAGGACGAAACAATTTGCGAATAGGTAATATTTTTGAACCTGATTTTAAGGAGAAATATTCACGATTAAAAGAAAAGCACTTGAACCTGCTAAAACTGTATGATGGCGATTGCCCGTTTTTAGATACCGAAAAAGAGTGGTTTGAAGCTATTGATTATATCAGAGAGTTACATGTGGTTGATAGTGAGTATTTTATTAATCAGCTGATGGACGAAGGAAAGAAAATTCTTGCCGAAGGAGCACAGGGTACATTGCTTGATGTTGATTTTGGAACTTATCCTTTTGTAACTTCGTCGAATACAACTACAGCAGGTGCTTGTACCGGTCTGGG
>JALTEO010000043.1 GCA_027073875.1 Bacteroidales bacterium | reverse complement strand
TCAATAGATTGTGTTATTGACTGGATTAGTATATTAGGTTTTAATTCCTAAATTCAAGTAATTAATGCAACTTTTCAGAGGAGAAGGATAATCTTAAATTTTTCAAGACAAAGAGGAAGAAAAAATCTCCTGACTACACATGGTATAAAAATACAGAAAATAATAAATGGCACCAAATGAATATTGATAATATTCAAGCGTACAACATATTAAATGCCTCCATAGCAGCAGGAATAAGAATATATCCATAATTTAATTTTAGTGTAACCCGAAAAATTCACAAAGTTTTAGCCAATCGTTAATTTTCTGTAACAAATTACGGTCTCATTCGTTTATATTTATTTACTTTACAGCTAAATTTTTATTTGTGGGGAAAAAATTATTTTTTATTCTTTTTCTGTCAGTATCCTTTTATTTTCAAGGAATAACGCAAGAAAAATGGACACTTCAACAATGTGTGGATTATGGTATTCAGCACAATATTCAGGTACAACAACAATCCCTGAACACCAAGATGAGCCAAAATAATTATTTACAAACTAAAATGTCATTGTTCCCCAACCTGAATTTTAGCGGCAACCATAACTATTCCGAAGGACGAACAGTAGATCCTTACACCAACTCTTTCTCAGCCAATGTATCACATAACGATAATTTTTCTTTGAGCAGCAGCATAACTCTTTTCAACGGGTTTCAGCTTTTGAACACGGTAAAACAACAAAAACTACAATGGCTTGCCGGCTTGTCAGACATTGAAAAAGCAAAGAATGATCTTGCTCTAAATATTGCTACTGCTTATCTGCAAGTACTTTTCAACGAAGAAAATGAGGAAATCAATCAAGAACAGGTAGAAATAAATAAAGAACAAGTAAAACGCACAAAAACACTTTTAGAAGCCGGCAGCGTTGCCGAGGGAAACCTTTTGGATGCACAAGCACAACTTGCCAATGCACAACTACAATTAATTAATGCCGACAATCAGGTTACAATGTCTATCCTTTCGCTCAAACAGTTGATGAATCTGGACAGTATTCCCGATTTTCAAATTTATCGTCCCGAAATAGACAATATCTCCAATGAGGTCCTCTTGATGAATATTGACACCATTTTTAGCGAAGCATTGGATTTTTTGCCTCAAATGAAATCTGCCAAACTCACTGTTTCGTCTAACGAAGCATCTTTGGCCGCTGCCCGTGGCAGATTAAGCCCACGCATTTACCTCTCCGGTTCGTATAGCACCGGTTACTCCGATGCCCGTACCCGCGGCACATACAATCCTATCATTCAACCTATTGGATACCTACCAAGCACCGGCGAAACCGTTTATGGCAGTTCTTTTGTCTATATCCCCGAAAAATATCCTTTCAACGACCAACTGAAAGACAATGCCAGCAAAAGCGTTTCCATCGGTATTTCTATTCCTATTTTCAATAATTGGCAAACACAGACACAAATCAGCAATGCCAAAATTTCGGTTATCAATGCCCGTCTTTCGATGCAAAACATACGGCAACAAATCTACAAGGACATACAACAGTCATACACCGATGCTATTGCCTCATACAAGAAATATCAAGCCGCCACAAAATCATTGATTGCACAAAAAAAATCATTTGCCTATATGCAGAAAAAATTTGCTGTCGGATTAATTAATGTCTTTGATTTTAATACGGCAAAGAACAATCTCTTTAAAGCAAAATCAGAACTATTACAGGCAAAATACGAATATATTTTCAAATTAAAGATTTTGGATTTTTATCGCGGACAACCTTTAACATTCTAATTATGGCAAAAAAGAAAAAAACAACACGATACATTATAATTGGCATCATTGGGCTGATTATCTTACTGGTTATTCTCAAGAAATCCGGTGTAATCGGGAGTTCAGCTGTAATAAAAGTAACTACCGAAAAAGTAACCAAACGCAATATTGTAGAAACCATATCAGCCAGCGGTAAAATACAACCTGAGACAGAAGTAAAGATAAGTCCCGAAGTATCGGGCGAAATTGTTGATATTTACTTCAAGGAAGGCGACAAGGTAAAGAAAGGAGATTTATTGCTAAAAATAAAACCTGACATTTATGTTTCCACACTCGAACGGATGGAAGCATCTCTAAATTCCACTAAAGCTAATCTCGCCAACTCAAAAGCCCGTTTAGCACAAACACAATCGAAAATGGTACAACAAGAGCTATCTTATAAGCGAAATAAAAAACTGTGGGAAGAAAAAGCTATTTCCGACGCTGACTACGAAAATGCGTTGGCACAATATCAATCGGCACAAGCCGACCTGAAAGCTGCCGAAGAAAGTGTTAAAGCTGCCGAATTTAGTGTAACTTCATCCGAAGCATCTGTAAAAGAGGCAAATGAGAACCTGATTAAAACCAGTATTTTTGCCCCGATGGACGGCACGCTATCAAAACTAAATGTAGAAAAAGGCGAACGGGTAGTAGGAACAGCTCAAATGGCAGGAACCGAACTTCTAACAATAGCCGACCTCAACAGGATGGAGGTAAAAGTAGAAGTCAACGAAAATGATATTGTCCGTTTGTCACTTAACGATACAGCAAAAATTGAGATTGATGCCTACCTCAACCATCCATTTACGGGAATCGTAACAGAGATTGCCAATTCAGCTAATTCTACCGGACTTTCTGCCGAGCAAGTAACCACTTTCGATGTCAAAATCCGTATTCTTAAATCATCATACAAGGATTTACTGAAAGGCAAACCCGACAATTTTTATCCGTTGCACCCCGGTATGTCGGCAACCGTTGATATTCAAACCGAAAAAGTATCACAAGCTCTTTCCGTTCCTGTTCAGTGTGTAACAACTCGCACCGATTCACTTGCCAAAGATTCTACCACAACAAAAACCACCGATGGAAATAAAACCATTCAGGAAATTGTGTTTATATACAAGGACGGTAAAGCACATATCCGCAATGTTACTACCGGCATTCAAGACAACGACTATTTTGAAATTAAAAATGGGCTAAAAGAAGGCGAAGAAGTCATTTCCGCCCCCTACTCCGCTATCTCCCGTTTTCTGAAAGACGATATGGCTGTTGATAAAGTTGATGCCAAAGCACTTTTAGAAACAAGCAAATAATATCCAATTAATAATTTACAATTGATAATATGTCTGCTCTCTTTCTGTTGATTGAAACCTCTTCGCCCGTATGTTCAGTAGCAATAGCCAATGAAAATGGTGTGATAGCCATTGAAGAAAACGATTCCGGTCTGC
This sequence comes from Bacteroidales bacterium, assembly GCA_027073875.1. GTDB lineage: Bacteria > Bacteroidota > Bacteroidia > Bacteroidales > JALTDM01 > JALTEO01. The sequence continues at coordinate 8,875 of JALTEO010000043.1, read as the reverse complement.
GACATGCGGCTTTGGCTCCGGTTTTTGTTGAAAAAATATTAAAATCATACAATCCCGATGCCGTAGTTATCAGTGCCGGTCCGGGCTCATATACCGGATTACGCATCGGCACATCGCTGGCAAAAGGCATCTGTTACGGCAAAGACATTCCGCTAATTGCCGCCTCTACCCTACGGGCAATGGCTGACGGGTTACACAACAAGCAAACACTCACTTCCAACACATTATTGGTGCCTATGCTTGATGCCCGCCGTATGGAAGTATATACTGCCGTCTTTGACACAACAGGCAATGAAGTTATGCCCGTGCAACCGATGGTTTTAGACGAAAACAGTTTTAATGCCATAGCAAATAAACAACTAATATGCTTCGGTTCCGGTAGTGAAAAAGCCAAGCCGTTATTTTCAGGCAATAATCATTTTCAATTTGTTGACAATTTCCACCTGTCAGCAAGATATCTCTTACCGCAAGCCATTGAGAAATACAACCGTAACCAATTTGAAGACCTCGGCTATTTCGAACCGTTGTATCTGAAAGACTTTAAGATTACTACCTCGAAGAAAAAACTGTTTTAGGACGGAAATCCTTTGTAAAACAAAGCTCTCAACTCTTTATTTCCTGCTTGAGAAACTCTGCCGTATAACTTTTTTCTGTTGTAACAATAATTTCCTCAGGTGTTCCTACAGCCGTTACTTCCCCACCCTTTTCGCCACCATCAGGACCTAAATCAATGATGTAATCGGCATTTTTGATAATATCCATATTGTGTTCAATCATTACAACCGTATTACCTCTGTCAACCAAGCGGGCAATAACCGACAGCAACACCTCAATATCCTGAAAATGTAAGCCCGTAGTAGGTTCGTCTAAAATGTAAAAAGTATTTCCCGTATCGCGTTTCGATAGCTCCGAAGCCAATTTCATCCGTTGTGCCTCTCCACCGGAAAGCGATGGTGAAGCTTGTCCCAGCGTTAAATAACCCAATCCTACTTCTTGAAGGATTTTTATTTTTCGGTAAATCGAAGGAATATTTTCAAAAAATATTACTGCCTGATTAACAGTCATATTCAACACATCATCAATAGATTTCCCTTTATATAAAACCGACAAAGTCTCACGATTATAGCGATGTCCGTTACACACAGGACAAGTAACATACACATTAGGCAAGAAATTCATTTCAATGGTCTGCACGCCGGCACCCTTACACTCTTCACATCTTCCACCTTTAACATTGAATGAAAAACGGTTTGCCTTAAACCCGCGAATTTTGGCTTCGGGTAATGAAGCAAACAATTTTCTTATTTCACCAAAAACACCGGTATAAGTTGCCGGATTAGACCGCGGCGACTTCCCTATTGGCGATTGATCAACTGCAATCACTTTATCGAGATGTTCAATTCCTTGAATTTTATCAAACGGCAACGGCACATCATTAGAGCCGTAAAAATAGTGTCGCAAATAAGCAAACAGCGTATCGTAAACCAGCGTTGATTTTCCGCTACCGGAAACACCGGTAACACAAATAAAAGTCCCTAAAGGAAATTTTACGGTAATATTTTTTAAATTATTCCCTCGTGCACCGCTTATTGTGAGAAATTGTCCGTTTCCCTGCCGCCGAGTTGCAGGTATTGGAATCTGCTTTTCCCCGTTGAGATATTTTACGGTTAGTGTATCCTGTTTCAACAATTCGGTTTTAAATGCCTCAGCCAAAATCTCACCACCGTGCCGCCCTGCTCCGGGACCAATATCCACCACGAAATCGGCATTGAGCATAATGTCTTTATCGTGTTCTACCACAATAATGGTATTTCCCACATCGCGAAGTGCTTTGAGTGACGCAATCAGCTTTTGGTTGTCGCGTTGATGCAGCCCGATGCTTGGCTCATCAAAAATATAAAGCACATTCACCAGTTGTGAACCAATTTGTGTCGCCAAACGGATGCGTTGGCTCTCGCCACCCGAGAGTGTCGAAGATTGTCTGCTTAATGAAAGATAGCCCAAACCGATATCATTCAATAACGATAAGCGACTGCTGATTTCTTTCAAAATACCCTCCGCCACCTCAACATCGCGTCGGGATAATTTCTTCGGCAAGTTATCAACCCATTCTTTTAACTGCAACAAATCGAATGAAGCAATATCGCCAATCGTATAATCTGCCACTTTAAATGACAAACTTTCTTTTTTCAGTCGTTTTCCGTCGCATACAGGACATTTCTTTTTGCGATAAAACTGTATTGACCAGCGTTTTTGTATCGGATTATTTTCTTCTGAGTCAAAAAAGTTTTGCAGATAGTTAACCACGCCATCGAACGACAGATAATAATTCGATGAAGAACCTAAAGGTGATTTCTCCAACAAAAAAGACTCGTTAGAACCATAAAGAACAGTTTTCAATGCCTGCCCGGGAATATCTTTTATTGGTGTATCGAGCGAAAAACCGTATTTCTTGGCTATTGCCTCCAACTGCCAAAAGACTAATGCATTTTTATATTTTCCAAGCGGTTTAATGCCCCCGTTTTTAATTGACAAACTGTTGTCGGGAATTATTTTATCCAAATCCAATTCGTTAACATAGCCAAGTCCTTTACAATTAGGGCAAGCTCCCTTGGGCGAATTAAACGAAAAAGAATGCGGTGCCGGCTCATCATACGCCAAACCGGTATCGGGACACATCAATTTTTTACTAAAAAATGTTGCCTCGTTTGTGTCAGGTTTCAAGACCAAAAGCGTGTCTTTTCCTTGTTGAAATGCTGAACGGATAGCTTCTTTCAACCGTTTTTCGTTTTTCTCAGCCACCGTAAACGAATCAATGACCAACTCAATAAAGTGATTCTTGTAGCGGTCTACCTGATAATTTCGCGGCAATTCCACAATCTCACCATCAACACGGGCAAAGAGATATCCTTTTGAGAGAAATTTATTAAATAGTTCCCGGTAATGTCCTTTTCGCCCACGAACAAACGGTGCCAGAAAATAAACTTTTTGACCGGCAAACTGCGACAGAATTTTCCTGAAAATTTCAGGTTCACTCATCTTAACCATCGGCTTCCCTGTTTCGTAGGAATATGCTACACCGATACGGGCATACAACAAACGAAAGAAATCGTAAACTTCGGTAAGTGTGCCAACGGTAGAACGCGGATTTTTCACCGTAGTCTTTTGTTCAATCGCAATCACGGGACTCAATCCCTCAATTAAATCCACATCGGGGCGTTCAAAATTGCCGAGATAATTGCGGGCATAGGCAGAAAAAGTCTCAATATAGCGGCGTTGTCCTTCAGCGTGAATGGTGTCGAATGCCAATGACGATTTTCCACTTCCCGACACACCGGTAATAACCGTAATCTTATGATGTGGAATCTTTACGGAAACATTTTTCAGATTATGCTCCCGTGCACCATAAATTTTAATAAAGCTATCAGCAAAATCCTCCGGCATTGAAATCAATCTTAAATTGAATCATTAACAGATGAGGGCATCTCTTGTTCATCCGAGAAATAATCTTCAAATAATTCTCTTTTTACAGGAATTTTGATACCATATTTCACACTATCGGGATTTTGTAAACTTCTCCCGCGAATCCACGGATTTAAGTCTTTCAGCAATTTCAAATTTACAGATTGAGAAATTGCAAAGTCCTCCAAGCTGTTAATAGTTGTATCAATCGTATCAACCTTAAATTCAGGATAACGGTAAAGATCTTTTTTCCGAAAATGGAAGCCGTATTTCCCGGGATTACTCAGAATATATTTTATGGCAATGATACGATATACATAACGGGCTGTTTCTTTATTCAAATACATATCGTAATAAGAAGCAACCTGTTGTTTGTCCAATTGTTTTTTTAAATTCTTCATACCCACATTGTAAGAAGCAGCTACCAATGTCCAATTATTAAAAATTTCATAGGCATCATTCAGATAATCGCAAGCCGCCTGTGTTGATTTCTCAAGATGATACCGTTCATCAATATTTTTATTGACCGTTAGTCCGTATTGCTGCCCCGTTTTTTTTACAAATTGCCAAAATCCAACCGCGTGCGAAGGCGAAACAACATTCATCAATCCACTTTCAGCTAAAGCAAGATATTTAAAATCTTCAGGAATATTATTTTTTTTCAATATCGGTTCAATAATCGGGAAATATTTGTTGGCTCGTTTTATAAACAACAGTGTTTGTGATTGCCAGTAAGTATTTACCAAAAACTCACGATCGAGTCCTTCAAAAACATCATATTTTTCAACAGGTACCGGTTCACCCGCAAAATTCAAATGCTTGGGTATTGGCACTGCATAAATAGAATAATGTCCTGAAAAGTCACGAGAAAATTCTTTATCTTTTGCACCTGTATCCTTTGAGAATAAAAAGAATCTTATGAATACAACCAAAACAATAATTGTTATCAAAGAAAAGGACAATCGAAGTATAAATTTTAAGTTTTTTTTCACGCGTAAGAAATTTTATTTTGCCTTTGTAACTCTGGTATTTCCATATAAAAACAAGGATACAAAGGAAATAAAAATAATAGCACCCACCTTCCAAGCTGTCGTAAAAAAGATAATCCGGAATAAGAAAAGCATTGCAAACAGATTACTAATCAATGAGATAGCAAGAAGAAACAAAGCCGCTTTCGGTTCAGAAAAGCCACGATAAACCAAGAAATGAGTTGTATGGTCTTTGCCTCCCTCAAACGGTGATTTTCCGGCAAGGATTCTGTTAATGGTAACGGTAGTTGTATCAGTTAACGGAATTAAAAACACCAAAGCAACTATCAGAACAGTCTCCAACCGCGACATTACAGGCATTGTAAAAGCGGCTTGTTGCCAGAAAAAGAAAATACCGGCACCGGCAAAAACAGCCCCAAGAAACTGACTGCCATTATCACCCATATACATCTTGGCAGGATACCAGTTAAAAATAAGGAAAGAAAATAAAGCAGGTAAAATTATCACAGGTAATATAATAAAAGGATTGGCTTCAATAAATAAAAATACCGCTAATACCAACAAAATTGACAATGAAACAGATGTCGTAACCGCATCCATATTATCCAGCATATTGAAGGAATTCATTATGCCAACAACCCAAAATATTGTTAAAAGATAGTTCAAATATTCATTCTGAAAAAAATGAATCTCCAATCCAAAATAAATAAAAAGCACTGCAATAACAGTCTGCATTAAAAATCTAAAATAAGGAGAAGTGCTTAATAAATCATCAGCCAAGCCCATTAGGAAAGCAATTGTAACAGCAATAAAGACAGCAATATTTACCGGAGTCAAAAGATTTTCATAATCGGTAAAGAAAAAAAGAGCAACCGTACCAATCAGGAATGAAAAATAAAAAGTTACACCACCTAAAATAGGTTTAGTTTGCGACGCCCAACGCACGACATCTGTTCTTGCTTTTTTAATGAGTATTGTCTTTGAACGAACAAAAAAATAACGATGAATAAAAAAACTTATCAATAATAACGCAATAAAGAAAATACCCAAAATCAAGTTAAAATTCATCAGATAAATTACTTTCTAAACAACCATTTCTTCATACCACCTTTATGATGCATTCTTTTGTCAGAGTAACCATAGCCGTAGCCATAACCGTAGCCGTAACCATAGCCCGATCCATACTTAGAATTATTCATCTCATAGGCATTCAAAACAAGGGATAAATTTTCAATATTCTTTTCAAAACGAATGTGATTAATATTATTGATGAAATTCTTCTTCGAATAATTAGTTCTCAATACATAGATTGGATAATCTGCTTTTTTGAAATTTACAAAAGCATCAGTAACCAAACCAACAGGGGGTGTGTCCATTACAACCACATCATAGCGTTTTTTTAGTTCTTCAAGCAATAAATCCATTTCCGGCTTTACAACCAACTCCGATGGATTCGGCGGAATAGGACCGGTGGTGATAAAATCCAAATTAGAAATAGGACCATTGTGAATACATTCGTCCAAAACGGCATCATTAACCAACAGATTACTTATTCCTTTATTATTTTCCACATCAAAACTCAAATGCAAACGAGGTTTACGAAGGTCTAAGTCTAACAAAATCACCTTTTTGCCAAGTTTAGCAATAATCGCTGCCAAGTTAATAGATACAAATGTCTTACCTTCACCGGCAATTGTTGATGTAACCGATATTAATTGTTTACCTTTTACTTCTTTAAAAAAATACAGATTAGTTCTAAGACTTCTAAATGCCTCGCTAACAAAAGAATTATTACCATCTTGAATAATTAAGTGAGAAACATCTTCCGCCTTCTTAACTAAAGGAATTACCCCCAACAAAGGGACTTCGGTAAATTCTAAAATGTCGTCAATTGCAATAATTTGATTATAGAATAAGTACCTGACAATTAAATAAATGAAAATAACAATAAGCGATACAACAAATAAGGCAATAAAAATCTGAGTCTTAATCGGAGAGATAGGATATTTTGGAGGTGTCGCTTTTTCAAGAATTACATCATTGGAAACATAGCCCGCATCATAAATCATATATTCCGCTTTTTTCTCAAGTAACTGATTGTAATATTCCTCATTTACCTTGTAAAGTCGCTGTAAACGGGAAAATTCAATTTCATTAAAACCTTTCAAACTTAGTTTATTTTTATAGCCACTGATTTTACTTTTAGTATCTGCAAGTTCCTGATCAATACGCATCAATATTGAATTGACTAACCTTAAAATTTCTTGTTTTTGCTTTACTATTTGTGCATCCAGAAATTTAATTCTTAAATTATTAGCAGTTATATCATTCAGAAGTGTTTGTTTCTGCGACAATAATTTCTGAAGATCATTCAAAATGCTTATTAATAAGTTTTCAGATTCAATACCGCTTAACAAACCTATCAACTCATAAACATTAACATTTTTTGTGGCACTTAAATCATCGCTAATCTTCTGCAATGCAGACTTCTCATACTCCAAATCCAGTATCCTGTCTTCCAATAGATTCAATTTGTTTAAATATATATTGGGCAACATTTCGCTGTTCGTCTCAACGGAAATATTGTTGTCTTTTTGAAATTTTCTAATTTGACGGTCCAAATAATTTAATTTCTCATATACCAATGTACTTTGCTGGTCAATAAACTTTAAGATTCCGGCAGTACTTTCTTTTTTCCTATCTACATCATATTTCAAAAATTCTTCGGCAATAGTATTTACAACATCTGCCACTTTTATAGGATTTTTATCTTTAAAAGAAATTTTAATTGTTTTTGCCATTTGATTTTCGATAACAATACTCAACTTACCCATATTCTGTTTTAACAGGGTCTTTTCATCAAAACATATAAAAAATAACCGGTTCTGTTTAATATTATTTTTGGCTGCTTTTATTGCATCATAGTTCTTTATCGTTATCTTAAATTTGCCTTCCTTAATTTTTTGCCAAACATTTGTTTTAAACAAGTAGCTAACTTCATTATCACCATTAGCATAACTTAACACTACTGAGTTTTTATCTTTAAAATCCAGATAAATCGGTCTATTTTTCATTGTCTCAAGGATAGTGTCAATCTCAACCCTAAAAGGACTTGCTGTATATAATTCCTCGGAAAGAAAAGTTCCCTCACGGTAATAACCGACTTTCAAAGGTAATTTTTTAAAAACAGTCTTCAAAAATTCTTTTGATCGTAATTGCTCAATCGTATGCGACAAATCATCATCTTGTTGTATATGATTATCTATTTGTAAAAGCAAATTTGTATTGTTTGATGGATTAGACTGCAAAATTGCAGATGCCTCATATTGCTTGGGCGTATATCGTAAATACAAGAATCCTGCAATAAATACAACCACAAAGACAAAAAGGAAAAAAAACACAGACTTCCTGACAAGCAACAAGAAAACTGTCAATTTAAACTTTTCATTAAAAGCAGGAATCCTTTTAAAACTCATAAACTATTATTTTGCAAATAAACTATATACCAATAAAATTGATGTCAACATAGCTAAATACGGAGATAATTCATTAACAAAACGGGATGCGTATTTAGGTCTGGTTTCTACATAAATAATATCATTTGCCTGCAAAACCAAGTTAGCTTTTTTCAAATCATCTATGGAAGAAATATCTATTAAAAACACTTTAGGGTTAGACAAATCTCCTCGAATCAGCTTTATTCTGTAAGCCTTACTAAAACTTGTCATTCCACCGACTTTAGCAAGTGCTTCTATTAAGGTAAAATTTCGATTATCCATCGTAACAACATTTCCCTTTTCCGCACCATTGGAAAAAACAAAAATACGACGGTTTGTAACGCTAACAATAACAAACGGATCTCTAAAAAACTGTGCGTATTTTGTTTCTAATAATTTTTCTGTTTGTTCTACTGTCAAGCCATCAATTTTCACTTTACCTAAGACAGGTAATTTTACCATTCCGTCTTTATCAACAAGATATTCCGGCAGGTATTGATTCATTTGAATCTTTTCTTCCATATCAACCAATTGAAAACCTTTATTGGTATATACCGTCATTTTAATTTTATCGTAAGGACGAATAACATACTCTTTTACTGTAGATTGAAATTCGTCATAGGAGAAATTCCTTGGTGTTTTAAACATCTCACTCGGATTAAAAACCCGACACGATGACATAAAAACAAGTGCCACAAAAAGAAAAAAGATTAATCGCTTCATACACTAAATAATTCACGAAAATAGTCATTTTTATTGGAAACAAAAAAACCACTGCATTTTTGCAGTGGTTTTTTATAAAAATCCTTATCAAAAGTTATTCAATAACCACTTTCTTAACGCCTGAAAGTTTATTTCCTCTTATATGAACAAAATATATTCCTTTATCGAAATTCGACAAATCAATAACATTTGCCATTTCTTTTG
>JALTEO010000042.1 GCA_027073875.1 Bacteroidales bacterium | reverse complement strand
TTTTGTAATAACCCGTTATGACTGCAAGACTTCTTTTCAAAATTTTAATCCCTATTTGCTCTCTGTGATTCATTTATTATGTCGAACTCAGGTTATTAGTATGAAAAGAATTATTTAGAAACCTTGTTAAAAACTCGTTTAGAATTTAATGAAAATTAATCCTTAACTGAGTTAATTTATCTCTATATTTGCTACGAATAAAAATCATAAAAGACTTATTAATAACCCAATACTATGAGTGAAAAAATATTAAAAGCACTAATGCAATTATTTGCAATTATTGCCAACTTTGACAATACTGATGAGGAAAATTCCGGCAGAAAGTTAGTTGAAGACTACCTCAAACATCTATTAAGCAATGAGTTAATTATTGAGTACCTTCAAGTATTTGATCACTTCTACGAGATTCATCACAAAAAATCAGGCAGAAAAGGACTCTCTGCCAATTCGGTTAAGATTCTAAGAATATGTGAGAGCGTCAATGAAGAGCTACGGCAAGAACAAAAAATTGTTGTGTTATTACAGCTTCTTGAATTTATTAGTTCTAACAAAAATATTACAGACAAAGAACTTGATTTTGTAAAAACCGTTTCAGACACTTTTAATTTCCCGAGTGAAGAATTTTATGATGCCAAGGAATTTATGTTCGGGAATTTTGACAAAATCCCTAACCGTTCCAGACTTTTAATTATCAACAATAAAGAAACAATTAAAGATACCGAAGTAAAACATTTTGTTCAAGAAAAATTACAAGGCGACCTTTATGTTTTATTTATACAATCAACTGACACCTATTTATTTAGATATATTGGCGAACAAAACCTGAAATTAAATGGTCAACCTATCAAATCAAATTGGAGTTACATTTTTGACAAAGGTGCTTCTATCCGTGGCGGCATTGTTTCTCCTATTTATTATAGCGACATTGCAGGAATTTTCCTTGAAACAGCCGTTACCGAGAAATTAGTTTTTACTGCCAAGGACATTGTATTTAAGTTTAAGAACAGTGAAAACGGTATCCATAAGTTCACTTTTAGCGAAGAAACAGGCAGATTAATAGGTATTATGGGAGGTAGTGGTGCCGGAAAATCTACACTGCTCAATATTTTTAACGGAAAATATAATATCCTGTCAGGACAAATAACAATCAACGGATTTGACCTACACAAAGATAAAGAAAAACTGGAAGGCATCATCGGCTTTGTTCCGCAAGACGACCTGCTAATTGAAGAACTAACCGTTTTTCAGAATCTATATTATAGTGCTAAACTTATTTTTGACAATAAAACCAATGAAGAGCTGGAAAAATTGGTTGAAAAAGTACTGAAAGGTCTCGACTTATTTGAAATACAACACTTGAAAGTAGGCGGACCGCTAAACAAATTTATCAGTGGCGGACAACGAAAACGACTAAATATCGGCTTGGAATTACTACGGGAACCACCCATTATGTTCGTCGATGAACCAACTTCAGGACTTTCGTCTATGGACTCTGAAATGGTAATGGACCTACTGAAAGAACAAGCACTAAAAGGCAAATTAATCATTGTTAACATTCACCAGCCATCATCAGACATTTACAAACTGTTTGACAAAATGTTATTCTTAGACAAGGGCGGCTATGCCACTTACTACGGCGATCCATTAGATGCCGTTACCTATTTCAAAAAAGCTGTAAATCATGTAGATGCCAATGTAAGTGAATGTCCCGTTTGTGGTAATGTTAATCCGGAAACCGTCCTGCAAATCATTGAAACAAAAGTAGTTGATGAATACGGAAAACAAACTCGCAAACGAAAAATACCGCCCAAAGAATGGTATGAACGATTTGTCAGAGAAATTGATTCTAAAGCTGAAATAAAAAAACACTCCGGAAAAATTCCTAAAAGCGAATTTAAGCTTCCCTCCCGTTTCAAACAATTCTTTATTTATATGAAACGCGATGTGCTTGCCAAAGTAACAAATAAACAATACCTGTTAATGAACCTGCTCGAGGCACCATTATTAGCAATCATCTTGGGATTTTTTACAAAATACATTGCAGGTGATGAATATAATTTTTCATTAAACGAAAATCTGCCCGGCTATATGTTTATGGCAGTGGTCGTTGCCCTATTCCTTGGTATGACTGTCAGTGCCGAAGAGATTATTCGCGACATCAAAATTCAGGAACGGGAATCTTTCCTCAACCTTAGTCGCTTTAGTTATATCAACTCCAAAGTTGTACTTATGCTTTTCATCTCTGCCGTTCAAACGATTTCTTTTGTCGTTTTGGCAAATTTTATACTTGGCATTCACGGACTTACACTCCATTATTGGCTTATTCTTTTCTCCACTTCCGCTTTTGCTAATTTAGTTGGACTAAATATCTCAGCTGCCTTAAATTCCGTTGTAACTATTTACATTATGATTCCTTTCATTTTAGTTCCTGAACTACTGCTGAGCGGTACGGTCGTAAAATTTGACAAACTGCATAAAAGCATCGCCTCCGAAAAATATGTACCTATGGTAGGCGATCTTATGACTTCGCGGTGGGCTTACGAAGCAATGGCAGTAACCGAATTTAAAGATAATCTTTACGAAAGAAATTTTTACAAAATTGACAAAGAAATGAGCGACGATGCCTATATCTACAGCTCACTGATTCCAAATCTTGAGAATAAAATCACTTCTATTAAAAATAACCTGTTCAAAAATAAAGAACCTGAAAAAACACAAAAATATTTTGATATTCTACTTTACGAGATTAATCACATTGGTAAAATGACAGGGATGACATTTAAAAAATATCCATTTACGCTTGAACAACTTAAAGATACAAAATTTGTAAAATGGCTAAACAGATATTTAACCGATGTTAAGCTGGAATACAGCCACAAACGACAAGAAGCAGCAAGAAAAAAAGATGAAATTTATAATCAGTTAGCTGAAAAATCAGGTGGTCCGGAAGCAGTTCTTGAGCTTAAGAAAAACAACTACAACGAGAATCTTGCCGACTTGGTACAAAACAAAAGAGACCTTGTAAGAATTAAAGACGGTGACGGTGAAATGATTCGTAAAATAGATCCTATCTTTTATTATCCCGAAAATTCTTATGGCAGAGCACAATTATATGCTCCGGTAAAGAAAATCGGAAAATATTATATTGACACACTTTGGTTTAATGTCATCTTTATTTGGCTCACCACCCTATTTATGTATATCGTCCTGCAATTTAACTGGTTACGAAAACTGTTTAATTACTTTGAAACACTTAAACTCCGGAAATCGTAGTTGTTAATGTTGGGATAAATTATCTAAAAAACAATATTTTGACACCTTTCAAAATCTAAAAAAAAGCTATGAAGAAAACTCACGATATGTCTCTAAGACACGCCGTGAGTAAGGTTCCTCGTGACGGATATAAAATATATGTAGCCGACCCTGCCGAGGGCTTAATCACATACACCAAAGAAGAATTTTTAAAATTTCTCAGATACCTCAAAGTCATCAGATGAATTGCAAACGGCTGTCCTCCTGATATCTATTTCTTTTCTCTAACCAAACTACGCAAAAACGCTATTTCGTTCTCCAGTGAAGCAATGTACTTTTCGTAAGCAAGTTTATTATCTTGATACAAATTTTCTATTTCTTGATGTCCGACACCATTATCTTTAATGCTCTGATTGTATATTTTTCGGTTCTAACATCAAATAATTCAGCAAAAGACAAATTTAAAATTTTTTTTATTTGTAATAAACGATATAGGGTTAGTTTGGTTTCTTGTTTTTCTATCTTATGGTATGCCGAAGTACTGATACCTAACTCAACTGCCATATTT
>JALTEO010000041.1 GCA_027073875.1 Bacteroidales bacterium | reverse complement strand
TCATAATCTTTTAATAGTTCGAGAGATGGGAATTGATAATGTGAAAGATTAAGTGTCGGGTCGTATTCTTCGGCGGGATGAGGTCCTATAATTTCAACGGTTTCTTCTTCTTCCGTATCATTAATTTCCAGTGTGGACAATTCATCATTCTCGTTTGCCGGTTTTATAACTTTTATTTTCGGTGGTATTTCATTTTCTGTTTTAATCGTAGTTTCTTCCACCGTATTTTTAGTTTCTTCTTCATTAGGGATTACCGGCTCTTCATCATAGATAACAGTATCACTGTCAATATCTTCTTCTGTTTTTATCTTTTCATCTTCCTTCTCTTGTAAATCAGAGATAGTTTCCGGCTTGGCTTCTTTTGGTGAAAAAAGTATTTTTTCAAAATAGAGCCATACCTTAGAGAAACTTAAAACCGTAATACCAAGCAAAAGAAATACCAATAGAATGCCGGTGCCAATTTTCCCGAGAAACGAACTCAGCCAAAGAGAAACAGAGTAACCTTGGAATCCCCCGATTAAGAAGTTTTTATTTTTAAGTATAACATCAAAAAAACCTAAAAAGAGGGAAAAGAAAAATAAGAAGACAAGTGTGATTTTAACTGTTTTATAGAATTTTGGTAATTTGACATTCAATAATTTCAATCCAAATAAGAATCCTAAAAATGCAAACAGGAAAGATGCCAGTCCCATCCATTTAAAAATAAAATGGTAGGCAAGTGTCGCACCTAATTTTCCCATTAAGTTATTGACATTAATGTCAGCACCTGAGAATATTTGAATCCATTGAACATTATCGGTTTTCCATGTGAAAAGATAAGAGATGAAAGCTAGTGTCAAATAAATGGCAAGAAGTAAAAAGATAACACCTAATAGAAATTTCAGACGGGAATCATTGATAATGTTAATTCCTTGTTTGTTGGTGTGCTTTCGATTCTTTTTGTGTTTATTCCTTGTCATAACAATAAAGAAAAACCTTTTTCACAAAAACTGCAAAAAGGGTTTTATTGAGAGGATTTCTAATGTATAATTATTTTACTGACCTCCTCCAAACATACTTTTAAGTTCTTCGGGAGATACAATCTTGTAATCCGAAGGAATTTTAAATTCTTTTTTCTTTACTTTCCGGGCTTCTATTTTGGTTGCCTTGGTTTTCATTGTCAGTTCATCATCTTGCGTTGGAGTAGTCGATTCCAGAACAATTCCATCAATGTCTTTATAGACTTGCATATCATTGGCACCCTTAAATTTTAAATCAGGGGTATAATAAATCGTGATGGTTGTATCGCCTTTTGAGAGAACTGCTTTTTTACATTTATATCCTGCAATTTGTTTTGACTCATCGGGATAATCTATTTTAACACCCTTGGTTTGTTCTTCCAGCTTTTTCTTTGTTTTGTCATCTTCTTTCTGTATAACAGCTAATTTTTGTCCCATAATATCTAATAAGACAGTCGTTTCATGGGTAGCAACATCGTAAATGGTGGTGATATTACCCATTGGTGAATGAACTTCTGTTTTGGTTTTTCCCAAACCGAAAGTAATAACTTGGTCTGTGGGCATTTGAGCTTTTTCGGAAGGTTCCAACTCTCTTCCTTCAAAAGTGTATTTGAATGTAATAGAACCTGTAAAATCCTGAGCAAAACCGGAAAGGAATGCCAGCAGAGTTAACGCAAAAATGAATGATATTTTTCTCATATTTATTTATATTAATTTATTAATAACTTTTTCCATCTCTTCTTTTGAAACTTCTTTGAAACCGTCCGGTATGACAAAATCTTCATCGGGCACTTCAATATATTCTACAGAGTCAGCAACTATATGGGTTTTGATACCAAACATACTTATTTGGTAATCTAACAAAACACCTTTAACATTGTGAAAGGGATTATTCCAATTTGGGTTTTTTATTTTAATAGCATCGGTATAATAAATATCAAAATCTTTACTGGTGTCAGGAAATGAGACATGTATTTTTTTGCATTTGATACCGGCAATTTTTTTTGTTTCATTGGTTTCTTCGAGTTTCATATCGTTATATGGATCAAAACCAAAATTTACCTGTTTGTCTCCATCCTCAAAATGTTGATATTTTTTACCCATAATCTTCAGAAGGGCTGTTTTTCGTTTTGTCTCCGGATTATAGATGCCTCCCATATAAAAAACATCCAACCATCCCTCAACTTTTTGATGGGTGAAATTATTTTTAAATTCGATATCCATTTCTGTGGGCAAAACTGAAATAACCGGATTTTCATCTTCATTTTGGAAGTATTGTAATTTATAATGAATGATGCCTTCAGACGATTTGGAATGAAAAACATTTTTACATCCAAAGGAAAAGAAGAGAATAAAAATAAAAAATCCAAGAAATCTTATGCTGTAAGTCTTCAACTTTTGCCTCTATTTTATTGCACAAATGTAAAACAATTTTTTATTTAATGAAATTACCACGATAAATTTTCTTTATTCAGGAAAGTTTGAATGCCTCGTTTACAGTCTTCATTACTCCTACTTTTTGCGTTCATTTTAGCCGCATATTCCAATCCGTCTTGGAACGAAAAATTCTGAACATCAGCGATTAACCGTTTTGTATTTGCCAGTGATTGGGCAGAGGTGGTTGTGCATAATTTTTGGGCAAAATCGTTTACGGTTTTTGTTATATTTTTTCTGTCAACAACCTCATTGACCAGAAAATAATCTTTCATTGCTTCGGCAGAGAAAAGACTACCTGTCAATAATAATTTTTTGGAAACAGCTTCGCCTAACTTCCTAATAATAAATACGCTGATGATGGCAGGGATGAATCCTATTTTTACTTCGGTAAAGCCAAATTTGGCTTCGGGAACGGCAAACACAAAATCGCAAACGGCAGCCAGTCCGCCACCGCCGGCAATGGCATGTCCTTCGACTTGAGCAATAACTAATTTCTGTAAGGTATAAATTTGCTTAAATAATTGCATCAGATTACGGGAATCTGCCAAATTTTCTTCAAACGAATTCTTTTGCAGTTGTTGCAGATATGCCAAGTCGGCACCGGCACAAAAAGCATCACCGTTGGCTCGCAGCACAATGATTTTTACATCGCTGTCATTTTCGGCCTTGGTAAATACTTCCTGTAAAAGTTTTACCATTTCTTCGTTCAGGGCATTTCGCTTTTCGGGACGGTTTAGCGTAATATAACCGACCCTGTTACTAACTTCGTAAAGTATTTTACTTTCCATTTCGTTGGTAATAGTTTTTTAAATAATCATCAAAATACATAGCGATTTTATCCATTAGATGAATACGGTCGTAGCCGCGGACATTGTGTTCGGAACGCGGATATACAAAATAATCAACCGGCACATTTTCCTTAACGCATTCGCGAATAAATCGTAAACTGTTTTGCCAAACAACAGTTTTGTCAATAGCACCGTGGATGATTAATAATTTTCTTCCTTTCAGTGTTTTTATTTTTTCATCGTTCAGCAATGAAGTTAATTTGTAGCCATCGGGATTTTCTTGCGGCATATCCATATATCGTTCGCCATACATTACTTCGTAATATTTCCAGTCAATGACCGGACCGCCGGCAACACCTACTTTAAATGTCTCGGGATAATTAAGCATAAGTGAAGTGGTCATAAATCCACCGAAACTCCAACCAAAAACACCAATACGGTTGGTATCAACATACGAAAGTGATTTCAAATATTTTACCCCTGCCATTTGGTCTCTCATTTCGGTTTGTCCCAGTTGGCGGTGGATAATGCTTTCAAATGCAAAGCCGCGATTTTCAGAGCCGCGATTATCAACGGTAAAACACACATAACCTTTTTGAGCCATATAATATAGCCACATTTGTGCACCGCTCAGCCATGAGTTAGTAATTAATTGTGCATGCGGACCTCCATAGACATAAATAATAACCGGATATTTTTTTGTTTTATCCAAATGGGGCGGTATAATCATACGGGCAAAGAGGTCTTCTTTGTTGTCGGCATCTTTTATGGTAAAAATAGATGCTTTGGGCATATCATATTCTGTTAGCGGGTTAGCGGCAGTCAAAATGTTTTTTACTGTTTTTCCATGTAAATCTATAATATTGTGTTCCCGTGGTACTGCTGTACTGCTGTAATTATCCAAGAAATAATTTCCACCTTGACCAACTAAAACATGATGTGTTCCGGGGATTTTCGTAATACAGTATGTTTTCCCCGAAGTCAAGTTGGTATAATAAGCCCGTTGTTCCAACGGACTATCTTTGGTAGCCATAAAAAATACTTTTTCATCGGTTTTATCAAGACCAAGAAATTTTGTAACTTCCCATTTTCCTTTAGTTACCTGACGAATAAGCTTACCATCGGTGTTGTATAAATAAAAGTGTGCCCATCCGTCGCGGCGACTAATCCACAAAAATTCATTTGGTTTTTTATTGAGAAAAAATAGTGGATGTAATGGTTCTACATAGCGGTCGTTGGTTTCCTCGAATAGAGTTTTAACAAATTTGCCTGTTTGCACATCATATTTATTTAACTTAAGGTGGTTTTGTTTCCGGTTAAGTACGCCGATGTAAAAATATTTTTCTTCCGGTCCCCAAGTAACTGCCGTCAGAAACTGGTCTTTGGAAGTATCGGTATCTAAAAAGATGGTTTTGCCTGTGGCAATATCGTAAATGCCGACCTGTTCTTTTTCGTTGGTCATTCCTGCCATCGGATATTTTATATTTTTTACGGTTGCAATGCGTGTGGTAATATCTACCAGCGGATAATCGGTAACCATCCGTTGATCTTTGTGGTAAAAAGCAATGAAATTACTTTTTGGTGACCAAAAAATACCGTGGTCAATGCCAAATTCATTTCTAGCTACAATATCACCGTTTACAACACCTTTGGGGTCATTGGTAATTTGTTTTTCGGCGTTGGTTTTATCCATAAAAAACAAATTATTGTCTTTGGTATAAGCAACTTTTTGGTTGTCGTCAGCCACAAAAATATGTTTGGCATCTTCCGGTGGTGTCAGTAACGAAATCAGTTTCTTTTGTTTGGTATTTATCAACCCGATTTTATTACCATAGTCAACACGCATTGTATTTGCATCAATCCATTTGTAACCGGGGAAATAATGAAGTGTGGCAGTATCGTTAAAAATCTTTTGTAAGTCGGCAGTTGTCAAAAGCGGTTTGTCTTTTTTAGCTTTGATTCCGGATACCATTAATGTATCCTGTTTCATATAGGTATAGTCGGTAGATTTTGGCACCCATCGTAATCGGGGAATATATTCGGGGTATAAATTAGTATATTGTCCGACAACAGCATCTTTAATTGTGAGTTGCTTGGTTTGTGCCATCAGCCCAATGGCTGAAAAAACTAAAATGAAAGAAAAAAATAAGCGTTTAAGCATAATTATTACATTTGCGATGATTAATTTGCCAAAATTACAAATTTTTATTGATGTCATCATTTGTTGAACGGAAAGTAATTTTATTTCTATGTGTAACAGCCCTGTTTTTTTCCTGTTCGCATCATCATTACGATGGGGTTGTGTCCGAAGATGATTCCGGTTTGTTGGTAACAGACTTGGAGCGGGTTTTTCAAGATTCGGTAAAATATATTGTGAGGAGGGATACGACAGATTTTGAAAAATTTCTTTTGCAGCATGGCTTAATTCGGGTTCGGGATTTCAATAAAGCCATTCAGGTAAAAATGAAATATGCTACTACGGATAATTTTATGCACAAAAATATGTACGGTGATTTTCGTGAGGCATACCTACGGAAAGAAGTTGGCTTAAAATTAATTAGTGCCCAGCATTTGCTCGAGAAAATAAAGCCCGGATATCGTTTGATTATTTACGATGCAATGCGTCCGCTGTCGGTACAAAAATTTATGTGGGATTCGGTAGCTGTTTCGCCGTATATGAAATATAAATATCTGTCGAATCCTAAGTTTCATTCTTTGCATAATTACGGTGCTGCCGTAGATGTAAGTATTTTGGACGAAAATGGAAAACCGTTAGATATGGGAACATCCTATGATTGTTTTTGCGAATTGGCATATCCGTATTTTGAAAAACGGTTTTTGAGCAATGGGAAATTAACCCGGGAACAGTATAATAATCGCTTATTGCTACGAAATATTATGCAAAAAAATCATTTTTCGGGTATCTCTACCGAATGGTGGCATTTTAATTATTGTTCGCGGAAATATGCACAAGCTCATTTTTCGTTGATAAAAAGTTTCGAAGTACCAAAACCTGCTTTGCTGGTAGCGGACAACAAAAAGCAAGATACCGTACAAAAGGCAATTTTGGCGGAACCGGCAATGAAGGATACGACAAAAGTATTGCCGGCAACAGCAAAAACAGGAAAGCATAAAATACGGTTTAAGGTGCAAATAAAAACTTCTAAACGGCAAATTGCTACTACCGATGCCATATTCAAAGGTTTGAAGCCGTGGCAATACTATCATCATGGACTTTACAAATATACTGTGGGTAGTTTCACCGATTTAAACAAAGCCCTGATTTATCGTAACAAACTTCGGAAGATGGGATTTTCCGATTGCTTTATTACCGCTTTTGATAATGATGAGCGGATAACGATTAAGGATGCGTTTTATTTAAAAAAAGGATATGAGAGATAAGTTGAATTTATTTGTAATACGATGGTTGAAGGTGAGAAGTTAAAGGTATTGGATAAATGTTGAATTTTTTTTGGATGAATAAAAAAGAATCTCAAATGAATATGTATATTTGTGCTTCAAAGAATAGGTAGTTATGAGAAACTATGTAGCAATTATAATGAGTCTTGTGATATGTGGGATGAATTCGGTTTTTGGACAAAACACATCTAAAACAAAACATCTTTTTGTTTTGAATATAGTTAATCCGGGTTTTGTTTATGAATATTCTATATCTGATAAGTCGAAGATATCTGTTAATCTTGGTTATGGGATTTTAATGTCATATCCTGAACTAACTATGATTCAGACAAATACTGCCTTGTTTCTATCATCTTTCTTTGATATGCATTATAGGTATATTTATGATAATGAAAGACGCATTCGAAAAAATAAGAATATGTTGTATGATTCGGGTAATTTTTTAGGAATTAGGTTAGTTGGAAGAGGAAAGAATTATGGCAGTAGTTTGGTAAGAACTGATAATATTGATTTTGCTGTGGGACCAACATGGGGAATTCAACGAAGTATAAAAAGGATACTACTTATTTTTGATTTAGGTCCTCAATTATATATGGATACAAAGGACAATTATGGTTTTTATCCAATTATGTTTGAAATTAATATTGGTTATGTTTTAAACCATTAACCCCAAAAAATCACAGAATTTTCTACTATTAAGAAATACCAACAAATTTTGAATTTTACAAAACCCCTGATTTGGGTATTTCTAAACCGGAATTTCCTGCTTTGCCCTCCCTTTATTCATCACACATTCATACAATTTATTACATTCTTGTATGAATAAAGCAGGTTAAAAACATCCCCACTTCTTTTCTGTACATACCCGCGAAAGCGGGTATCTTTGTCTGTGCGGAACTTGGGTTGAGATTCCCAATCGAGTTGGGAATGTAGTAAGAAAAAAAATGAAACATACCCGTGCATTTGTCCTCGAACTTGCTCGGGAAACGAGTATCTCAACCCTCAAGGCATTTGGATAAAGAAGCCCAATCCCCGAAACAAAGTTTCGAGGATAAACAGTTCGAAATGACGGGAAAGAACAAGAAATCACACGATACAATTCCAATAGGGACAAGCTGTGAAAAAGCTGTATTTCTAAACAAATAAATTTATTGAGACTGAAACACCGACAAATTATTTCATTGATTTGGGCAGTGGGTTAGCACACGGAAAAATTCTTACGGTAGCAAAGCAAGAAGGATTCTAAATAATAGACCTTTCAAAATTTCTGATTTTGTCATACTGAATTCATTTCAGAATTTATAATTCACATATTATCAGCAGATTCCGAAACAAGTTCGGAATGACGACAAACAACTTTTTGGGGTTTTGAAAAGGTCTCAATAAACTATTTCATTGATTTAGGTAATGGATTCGTATAAGTTTTTCTATTAGTTACTTCGCCCTTGAGATTATATTCTATCCAAATGCCTATTTTTTTGTCATTTTTGTAGATACCTGTACGGTTTTTTTTACCGGTTTTGTAAAAATATGTCCATCTGCCGGTTTTCTTCCCATTAACATAAGTTCCTGAGCTTGATTGCTGTGAGTTGGGATAGTATTCTATCCATTGTCCGTTTTCTTTCCCATATTTATAGTTACCCGTAATATGTATTTTTCCGTCTTTGTACCATTCCATAAATTTGCCATGTTTTTTTCCCGCCACATAGGTAACTTGAGATTTCTTTTTCCCGTTTTCATAATATTCTGTTGATTCTCCGTCAATTAAATCATTTTTATAGGTCGTTTCCATAGAAATATTTCCGTTTTCGAACCACGAAGTAGATGTACCCTCTTTTTTTCCCATACGATAAAACTCTTCGGATTTTTGTTGCCCGTTTTTATACCACGATTGCCATTTCCCATCTTTCTTCCCTCCTACGAAATTGCCTTTTTCTTTCATTTGTCCGTTGTCATACCATGCTCGGAATAATCCTTCAGTTTTATCTGATATATAAAGTACATCTGTTTTTAATTGTCCGTTTTTATACCATGACTGGAATTTTCCGTCTTTGACGCCTTGGTTGTAAATTTTAACACTTTTCTTCTGACGATTCGGATACCAATTAATGATTTTTCCTGTTTTCTTACCATTGTGAAATTGTCCTGTATATGCTTTGTTTCCATTAGGATAATAACCTAACATTTGCCCTGAATATTTACCGTTGTCATAATTTTCAATAGCTTTAATATTTCCATTTTCATAGTACCAAATCCATTTACCATCTTGTTTTCCATCACGATAAGTACCAAGTGAGAGTATCGCACCACTTTTATATTTCTCCATATAAGTTTTGTAAGTAACATCAGGCAGCGGGTTTCCTTGTTGGTCCCACGATTTCCATTTTCCTTCTTTACGGTCATTGACATAGTTGCCTTCCATTTTTTTCTTTCCGTTTTGATAGAAGAAAGTCCCTGTTCCATTTAGCTTTCCGTTGGCACAGGTACCAACAAATAGTTTTTGTCCGTTGTCATACCATTCTTGCTGGGTGCCTATTTTTTCACCCATTTTAAAAGATATTTGTTGTTTCTTTTTACCATCTTCGTAATATTTTGTAAAAATACCATCAATCTTACCGTTATTATAGGTTGTTTCTTCTTCAACTTGTCCGCTGGCATAAAACTTTTGATATTTTCCTTGTTTTATGCCATTTTTATAGTTGGTAACTTCTTTTTTTTCGCCGTTATCGTACCATGAAATCCATTGCCCGTCAGCTTTTCCATTTTTATATACTTCTTGAAATTTTTCTTGACCGTTATCGTACCACCATTTCCACACACCGTCTTTTTTCCCGTTTACGAAAGATTGTTCTTCTTGTGGAAGTCCCGATGGAAATAGGTGGGTTATGGTTTTATAGGTTGTTTTCCCTGTTTCGTTTCCTTTAGCGTCATAAAATGTCCAAGTACTGTCTTTTTTTCCGTTTTTGTAAAATCCGGAAAGTTTTTTATTGCACGATTGATAATATTCGTTATAAGCACCATTTAAAATGCCTTCTGAGTAATTTTCTTCTTTAATTTTACAACCATTATTATCAAAATATTCTGTAGGTCCGTTTTTCTTGCCATTGTGGTACATCTCTTTTTTTTCGATGTTGCCATTTTCATCGTAATAAATCCATAAGCTTTCTTTTTTACCGTCTTTGTTGGTTCCTTCCAGTTTTTTCCGTTTTTTATCGTACCATTCTGTTACGGTTTCGTACTTCGGATTTTTTTGATGTTTTCCATATACATCCCATTCTACCCATTCGCCAACACGACGGTCATTTTTGTAATTTCCTTGTTGCTTAATTTGTCCATAGTCGTACCATTCGGTATAAAGACCGTTTTTCACACCTTCTTTATAATGAATTTCCAGCGTTTTGACATAAATATTGTTCCATTCTGAATAAACTTTATCAAACTTACCATTTTTCAAAACACCTTGATATTTAAGAGTATCCGGTTTCCAATAATCTTCAATTTTTCCGGAGTAAGGCGTTGTTTCACCTTTGAGGTAATACAAACCATCACTTCGTAATTCCAGATTTTCCAGTTTTACTTGAGATGAAGCACTTACAACGATTAAAAGGGACAAAATTAAGAAACCAATGCTTTTCATTTTTTTTAGAATTTTGATTTTCAATGGGTAGCAAATTTATTGTTTTTATCTTAACCGGAAGTAAGAGAAGTTTATTTCTTTATTAACAAGATGTTGATATATTAGCAAATAGGTTTGATTGTGAGAAGGTAAACATATGTAATTAACAATTTACAATTAATAGGTTTAGTTTGTAGTGCGTAGTTCATAGTGCGTAGTTCGTAATTAATAATTAATAATTTGTGCCATAGGTTTTAAGGAAGTCTTTGCCCCAATAATTATTTTGAGTAAATTTGCCTCATTAAATTTTTTGATGAAACCATTTTTCACTAAGATAGTTTTCTTCTCACTACTATTGATTGTTGGAGCAACCCCATTGTTTGCTCAGTTTACTCGCGAGGATACTGTAATTGAAGATAAAATTTATCGTCCTTACAGCAATTACTTGTTGCTTTCTGTCGGGAAAAGTTACAATATCAAAAATACGGAGGTAGAAACTTCGGGAGAGGTAGGTTATGTTTTTCGTGTCGTAAATCAATTTTTTCAGGCAGGATATCACCTGTCGAGCGATCAGTTTTTTCTGAACCGTTCTTACCAGAAATTAAATGACATATATATAATGTATGGTTTTCGCAAGGAGACAATTAACAGAAATATGGATATATTTCTCGGTGTTTCGTATGCTTATGGCAGTACTTACTGGGAAACCGATTCTTTAAATAAAAAATGGTATAGAGGTTTTTCTGTGCCGGGGATTAGGATTTCTGCTGATTACGAATGGAAAATATTTTACGACATCGGATTCGGTCTAAACGGTTATGCCGAATGGAACCAATATTATCCGATTGTGGGATTAAAAATAAATGTATATTTCTCAGGTGCTTTTAGGGGCTCCATAGAATAAGTTAATCAACAAATAAGATTATGAAAATAGTTAAAAATGAAACCTTTGCAAAACCCGAGAAAGCTGTCATTCTAAAAAATGTTATCATGAGCAAAGCGAAGGAGCAGTGAAGAATCTCAAAGTTATATTGAAACTTTACGAATATTTTTCTAAAATTAAAATATAAACATTATGAAAAAGCTAATTATTTTATTATTGCCTATATTTTTTGTGGGAGTAACTCATGCACAGGAAGTAAAGTATAATAAATTACTCAAAGGCAAATGGTTGAGCGAGGATGGCGATGCTATTATTAATATTTTTGAGGAACATGGGAAGATTTTTGGAAGAATCATTTGGTTAAAAGAACCGAATAACAAGAAAGGACATCCCAAGGTAGATGATAAGAATCCTAAACCTTCACTTCGCCGCCGCAAGATTTTAGGACTAGTTATTATGAAAGACTTTGTTTATAAAAAAGGATTATTTTGGAGTGACGGAACTATCTATGATCCAAAATCAGGAAAAACTTACGATGCCAATATAGAGCTAAAAGGGAAAGATGTACTTTCGCTAAGAGGATATATAGGTATTAGTTTAATAGGAAGAACATCTGTGTGGCACAGAGTGAAAAATTAGTTGTCTGCTTCAAAAACAATATAATTAAACGGATATTCTATCATTTCTGATAATTCTTCGCCTGCTTCTTTTAGGTCGTAATCACCATCTTCAAAATGCCAGTCAACGCTTACAGGGATATTGGCATCTTTTAAAAAGACGACAGTACTAATTATATCATACAAAAATTTAGCAGAGGCAGAGTTGAAATAATTTAATTTAATGGAAAGAATCACCTTCTCAGGATTTTCTTTTTCCCATTTTTTAACTACTTCTTTAATTTGATCAATTAATGGATAAAAAAAGTCACGAACATTTTCAGGTAAAGAATTTCCGGATATTTCAATGTAACATTTTTCCGGATCAATAATGACCTTTGGTGTCTTTTTAGATGGTTCAATAA
>JALTEO010000040.1 GCA_027073875.1 Bacteroidales bacterium | reverse complement strand
AAAAGATATAAACAGAGAACAAAAAAACAATTTGGTAATTCTGCAATGGTTAGCCGACTGATTCCTAACGAATCAAAATCGCGTGAGAATTGGAAATTTTACCTGTTTTTCATTGCCGTATTATTAATTATTACCGGTATAGCCGGTCCGCAAATCGGCTCCAAGTTGGTAACTATCAAACGGAAAGGCATTGAATTAATACTTGCCCTTGATGTCTCGAACAGTATGCTTGCCGAAGACTTGAAACCTAACCGCTTGGAAAATGCTAAACGGGCTATCGAAAAACTCGTTGACCGTCTCCAAAATGATAAAATCGGGTTAGTTATCTTTGCCGGCGATGCTTACACACAATTGCCCATTACTACCGATTATGTGTCGGCAAAAATGTTTCTGAATACAATTACGCCAAACAGCGTTCCCGTTCAAGGCACAAACTTAACCAAAGCACTGGAACACGCCGCCAATTCTTTCACACCGGATTCGAGTGTTACCAAAGCCATTATTTTGATTACCGATGGTGAAGATCACGAAGAAAGTGCCATTGATGCCGCCACAGAAATTGCCAATAAAGGTATCAAAATTTACACCATTGGAATGGGCTCACCGGAAGGCGTTCCTATCCCCATACACAACCGCTTCGGGCGACAAGATTTTAAAACCGATAAAGACGGAAACATTGTCGTTTCAAAATTAAATGAAGCACTTCTGCAAAAAATTGCCGCCATCGGGAAAGGCAGTTATTTCAGAGCAAACAATGCCACAACAGGACTTAATAATATTTTTGACCAATTAGATAAATTAGATAAAAAAGAATTGGAATCACAGATATATGCCGATTACGAAAATCATTTTCAAGCATTCGTAATTTTAGGACTCATCTTACTTTTAATTGATTTTTTCATTCCCAGTCGTAAATCAAAATTATCAGAGAAAGTTCAAATATTCAAATTGAAAATTTAGAACAATGAAACAGAAAGTTTTTATCATATTGTTAGGAATATTTACTGTGACTACCGTTTGGGCACAGCAGGAACGAAAATATATCCGGGAAGGTAATAGAAATTACGAAAAGAAAGAATACAATAAAGCCGATATTCAGTATCGCAAAGCTTTGGAAAAAAACAATAACTCATTTGAAGCCAAATTCAATATTGGTGATGCACTCTACCAACAGAAAAAATATCAGGAAGCAGCACAACAGTTTCAAAGTATTTCTAATTTAGCACGGAATAAAAAAGAAAAAGCCAAAGTGTTCCATAATATGGGAAATGCTTTTCTACAAGCCCACCAACAAGTAGCACAAGCCGACACCAACGGATTTTTGCAAAAAAGTATTGATGCCTATAAAATGGCACTTAAAAACAATCCGGAAGATATGGACACCAAATATAATTTGTCGTATGCACTGAAAATGCTAAAAAAACAACAGCAACAGCAAAAACAAAATAAAAACAAGCAGAATAAAAAGAATCAAGATAAAAAGAAACAAGACAAACAAAAACAACAAAATAAACAAAATCAGGACAAGAAAAAACAAGACCAGAAGCAACAACAACAAAAAAAACAGCAGCAGCAGAAAAAGCAACAGCAACAAAAACAACAGCAAGCACAACAAAAAAAACAAAAAATGTCGAAAGAAGATGCTGCCCGCCTGCTGAAAGCGTTACAACAAAATGAAAATAAATTGCAGAAGAAATTAAAAAAACAAAAATCGCAAAAAGTAAAAGTAGAAAAAGATTGGTAAGTTTGGAAAGTTATTAATTATTGGTTATATGTCGTTAGTCGCTGTTATTAAAACATTTAAGTAAATTTAAACGAATGATAATTAAATTAAAACATATCGCTTTTATATTCTTTGCCACACTGTTTTCGGTGGCAATAGGTCAAGTTAAATTCACTGCCTCAGGTCCGGGCGTTGTAGAAGCAGGCGAGACATTTCAGGTAAGCTATGTTGTAAATGCAGCCGGCAGAAATCCTCATTTTCCCAGTTTCAAAGGATTTACTGTTTTAAGTGGTCCTAACTCTTCCAGCAGCAGTAGTATTCAATTTATTAACGGAAATGTCTCAAAAAGTGTAACTTATTCATTTTCTTTTTATTTGTCGGCACAAAATAAGGGCACTTTCTCTATTGATCCGGCTTCTATTGTTGTCAACGGGAAAAGAATTATTTCAAATCCCTTAAAGATACAGGTTGTCAGCGGTTCCGGAAATCAAGCACAAACCGGTCAAACAGGGACACAATCAAATAGCAACACACAACAAACCGAAACAGTATCGAACGCCAAAAACCAAAATCTATTTGTCCGCATTTTGACAAATAAAAAAACTGTTTATCAAGGCGAACAACTCGTAGCCACCATTAAAGTTTATACCCGATTAAGTTTAGTTGGATTCGATGATATGAAATTCCCTTCTTATGCCGGATTTTGGAGTGACGAGATAAAAACACCCGATCAAGTTAGTCTTCACCGCGAGGCAGTCAACGGAAAAATCTATAATGTAGGCATACTCAAAAAAACAATACTAACACCTCAGAAATACGGCAAATTAACAATTGACCCATTTGAATTAACCTGTGTTGTCCAACAACGCGTACGGTCAAACACTAATGATTTTTTCGGTGACTTTTTCGGCAGATATCAACGAAAAAAAGTTAAAGTTATAAGTCCGAAAGTTACCATTAATGTAAAACCTCTACCACACAGCAACGATACTTCATTCAGGGGAGCTGTCGGAGATTTAAAATTCAGCACAACTATTGACAATACAGAAGTAACGGAAAACGAGCCAATTACGCTAAAGGTTCAAATCTCCGGTAATGGTAATCTTCGCTTGTTCGATACTCCGGAAGTTAATTTACCACCTGATTTTGAGGCCTACGACCCGAAAGAAACCACCAATATAAAAAATGCCGAATCGGGCACACACGGCACACGCACCATTGACTATTTATTTATTCCTCGACACGCAGGTAATTTTACTTTGCCACCGGTTAAGTTTACTTGGTTTGATTTGAAAACAAAAAAATATAAAACGGTATCATCCAAACCCATTCAGATAACCGTAAAAAAAGGCGATGGCACAAATAATCAAATCATCACTTCTACCTATTCTAAAGAAGATGTTAAGTATCTTGGAAAAGATATTCACTTCATCAAACAAAATGTAAAGAATCTACGCAAGAAGAACGATTTCAAGATTACACAATCGCAGTTTTATTTATGGTATCTGATTAGCTTATTGTTGTTTATTGCCATCATTATTTGGCGAAGGAAACAAATTAAAGAAAATGCCAATTTGGCAAAAACTAAAAATAAGAAAGCACTAAAAATAGCTAAGAAACGATTACGAAACGCAGAGCAATACTTAAAGACAGAAGATAACGCTAAATTTTACGAAGAATTGGCAAAAGCACTATGGTTGTTGCTTGCCGACAAATTAAATATTCCTTTGGCTGAATTGACCAAAGAAAAAGCTCAACAAAGATTAACCGGATTAAAATTAGATGATACTTTTGTAAAAGACTATTTTGACTTAATCGAAACAACAGAATATCAACGATTTGCTCCTGACAGCCAAAGCTCATCGCTTAAAGATTTTTATCAAAAAGCAATGAATTTTATTGTTCAAATGAATACAAAACTTAAATAAGTTCTGAACTAATAGAATGAAACATCTATTATAAATTATCAATTACGAATTAGGAATTACGAATGAAAAATGAAACTTTACAAACTTTTAACTTAAGTAGTAATATGAAAAAAATTGCCTTATTTGCCGGTTCCTTTGACCCCTTTACCAAAGGACACGAGTCCATTGTATTGCGGGCATTGCCAATGTTCGACAAAATTA
>JALTEO010000039.1 GCA_027073875.1 Bacteroidales bacterium | reverse complement strand
TCGGCGAAATATCACTACACGCCGTTAATGACAATACCAATAAAAGAAAATAAACAGGCAACATTAAAGAGAGTTTTTATAATTCTTTTAAAATAATTTCTGCACCTCTTTTTTTAAATAATCAATTGCTACGGAAGCTGCAGAATTTCCACTTTTAATCATTTCGTCAACAATTGCCTTTGACAATTCCATTGCCGGGGCTTTGGCATCTACTCTGGCAGCCACGAAATTGATAAATTTCAGTGTATTCTCTTTGGCATTTTTGACAACCATCCATGCTCCTGCCGACACATAGAGTTGCTGCGACAAATTATGTTCAAATTCATGATTTACCAGTTTTAGTATATCACGATGCAGCGTTCCTGCCGTCATTCTGGATGTCTGCGACCTGACAATCAGAGAATCCGGCGATATCCGTTCCAAAAAAACAATCAGCCGCTCGTATGCTTGTAATCGCAACGGCGTAATTACCTTCTGATTATTAAGACGATATTCCCAATCACGGCGTTTTTGATTATCGTCCAATACCATCTTCAACACCAAATAAGCAACACCGCCAACAACAATTGCCGGAACACTAAATTTCAAAATCTCAAGAAAAGTTTCCATCTAAATTTTTTTTCAAAAGTAATAAAAAAACTTGTTACTACTCAGCAATAAATTAAATTTTTAATCTATTAATTCTCAAAATATTTTGTCACGATTTTGGTGCTTCGCAAACCAAAATACCGCCAAAACGACTATCTTTTATATATGTTTTAGACCCGTGCTAAAGCACGAGCCTATTGAATTTCAACTATTTAACCATGATAAGTAGTAACAAAAACTTAAAACTCGTTTTTCGGGCTCACACTAAAAACAGGAATATTTGCCTTGTGAATAATTTCCTTGGCAAACGAACCGACATGAAACTGATTAGATTCCATCTCCTGCCGCGTCATTATCATTATGATGTCCGCTTTCATTTCTCCGGCATACTCAATAATTGCTTTTGCCATTTTGCTTGACGACGAAGGGGCTTTCAACAATCTAATAGAACAAGATACGCCCTGATCTTCAATGTATTCCGAAGTTTCTTCCAATTGCTGAATGGCAGTATCACTTTCAATAAAATTGTCGCCTGTCTCCACAGAAACCAAATGAATGGCAGCATTAAAATATTTGGCAAATAAAATACCGTGTTCCACTTTTTGTTTTGTTACTTTAGAAGTATCTAACGGTAAAATGATATTTTCAATTTTCTTAAACGCATTTTTTGATTTGATAGAAATAACAGGACATTCCGCTTCCCTAATAATCCGTAAGGCATTAGACCCGATAATTTTTTTACGAATATCTTTAGATCCGGTCGTTCCCACAACAATCAACTTAGCATCAATTGCTTTTCGTTCTTCTAAAATCGAATCAATCAAATTTCCTTTTTTTATTGCATACGACACTTCAAGGTCAGTATCAAGTGTAAGTGTATAAACAATATTTTCAAGTTTTTCAGCAATTTTTTTCTCAATAACCGGTTTGTCGTTATCGCTCACAAATTTTAAAATCGGATTCTTTCCTTCCAAAACATGAACCATATGAATCTTTGCTTTGAACATAGGAGCTGTCAGCTTTGCATAATCAATAGCCACAAGCGATTCTTCCGAAAAATCAACCGGAATTAAAATAATATTTTTTTTGTCCATAAAAAGATTGTAACTTTGTTAGCAAAAATAATCCTTTTTAATGAATACAATATCAAATTCCGAATTAATTATTAACCCCGACGGCAGTATTTACCATTTAGCCATAAGACCCGAAGATATTGCAGATACTATTATACTTGTCGGCGATCAAGGACGCGTAGAAACCGTTTCTTCATTTTTCGATTCCATTACAGTAAAAAAACAAAATCGCGAATTTGTTACCCATACCGGCTATTACAATGGACAAAAAATCTCCGTCGTGTCCACAGGTATCGGCACCGACAACATTGACATTGTGATAAACGAATTAGATGCTTTGGTAAATATTGATTTGGAGAAAAGGACAATAAAAGAAAAGCATCACGCATTACGATTTATCCGGTTAGGCACCTCCGGCGGTTTACAAGAAGATGTGCCCGTAGATACTTTTCTTTTGAGCGAAAAAGTAATTGGCTTCGACGGGATGATAAATTTCTATGCCGGTATTGAGCCGGTTATTGACCTTGATTTTGAAAATGCGTTTGTAAATTATATGAATTGGAATCCTCGCTTGGCTAAGCCCTATGTCGTTAGTGCTTCCCCTTCGTTGATAAACTTGCTCGGAGAAAAAACTCATAAAGGGGTAACCATTTCGTCACCGGGATTCTACGGACCACAAGGCAGAAAACTACGGTTAAATATTCACGACCCTGAGATAAACAAAAAAATTACCGGTTTCTCATACGGTAAATACAAAATTACCAACTACGAAATGGAAAGTTCCGCCCTATTCGGTCTCAGTAAAATGTTAGGACACGAAGCCGTTACAATTTGTGTCATTATTGCCAACCGTGTTACCAAAACTTTCAGCAAAGATTATCATCCAAAAGTGAAACAACTGATTCAATATACATTAGACAAACTTACACAATGAATGTCAACGAATTCAATGCACTAGTCCGCCTGCTTGATGACCCTGACCCACAGGTTTTCCATCAAGTAAAAAAACGATTTATCAAAGAGGGGAAACAAGTACTTCCCATGCTCCAAAAAGAATGGAACAAGCAATTAGATATGTCGGAAATATTAAAAATTGAAGAAATAATTAACGCCATTAATTTTAAAGACTTTAATCACGCTTTTAAGAATCTGCTTACCGAAAACCCCGATGATATTCTGAAAGGATTTTTGATATTAACTAAGTTTTATTTTACTGAAACCGAAGAACATACAATTTTTCAAGAAATAGAAAAGATAAAAAAAGATATTTGGCTGGAAATGAATTTTAACCTGACAGCTCTGGAAAAAATCAGGATATTCAACCATTTCTTCTACGACATTCATCAATTCAAAATCTCTTACGATTTTAAAATACAAAACACTTTTCTAAATAAAATCCTCACCCATAAAACAGGTAATCCCATTTCTCTCGGCATACTTTACGCTTTCTTTGCACAACAGGCCGAACTTCCCGTTTTTGGCGTCAATGCAGGCAACAAATTTTTATTGGCATACCTCAACGCCCCCATCTATAAAGTGGCTGACATAAAAAATGATGATATTTTATTTTTTATTGACCCGTCGAATAACGGTAAACTACTGGACAAAAACACAGTAGAAACAACATTACTTAAAGAAAAAAAAGTCAAAGACATTAACGAGATAAAACCATTCCGGAATTTATTTTTTATTCGTTACTGGCTCACCTACAGCATTGTAATGTTCCAAAAACTCGGTTATTCCGAAAAAGTAGAAGCATTTCAGCAAGTATGGAAATCCTTTGTGGAATATGCGATGAGTGTGGAATAGACTTTACAGTTAATAATTTACAATTTACAGTTAACAATTGATAATTCTTAATTGGTAACTCTAGGTATTCCAAGCTTTGGGCATTTAGGCACTTAATCTATGTTTCACACCTACGGTGTTTAGTTCCCTGTTTTGTTATATCATTACAAAGGTTTAGTCCCTAATGGGACAATTGACAATTTACAGTTAATAATTTACAATTTGACAGTTAATAATTGACAACTCTTCATTTGTAATACCAAAAACACAAACCAAAAATATAAAACCACAACCCCCTCCCAAATCCGCTGTAAAACGGTGCGGGTGGGGATAAAAAGAAAAAGAAAGAAAACAGACGGAAAGCAAGGCACAGCAAAGTAAACGAAAACGGCGGGTGTTGATAAGTTTTTTTATTTGAGCCGGAAAAGTAGCCGGT
>JALTEO010000038.1 GCA_027073875.1 Bacteroidales bacterium | reverse complement strand
TTATTCAGTTATTCAATTGTTCAGTTATTCAATTATTCAATTGTTCAAGTATTCAATTGTTCAAGTATTCAATATCACATTTTTATTCGTGCCAAAGGCATCCTCCCAAAGGAATCCCGTTGGGGCTTTGGGATAATTCGTAATTAAAACAATCATTCCCTTGTGTGCTTAAAATTAATCATGTCAGTTTCATATGTTTATTTTTAGTTCGTAAAGTTTTTAAAGTTGAAAGTTTGTAAAGTAGTGCTGTCATGCTGAACAGAGTGAAGCATCTCATTGAAGCAGCTTGTTACTATACTTATTTCTTGTTTTCGTTTCATCTGTTTTTTAGTTCGTAGTCCCGCAGTTTCAGTAGGAACTGCGAGGATCCTCGAGATTGTTGCGAAATCAAAGATTTCGACAATTTCGGGATTTGTAGTGCATAGTTCGTAGGTTGAGGTTGAGTTCATAAAGTTTCATTTTTTCATTAGTAATTCGTAATTAATAATGTATGTTTTATAGTTTTAATATTATTTACTGATTACCTGATTCTATCTACCGATTTCACTAAAATTTCATCTTTACGGATAGCACGGAATGCCAGCCATAAAAGGATAATAGCAATCAATGGAAAAACAGAAGCTATGGCAAATGAATATATTATTTGATTGGTTGAAACGACCTGATGATAATAAAAATAAAACAAGCCGTAGAAACCGAGGTTTAACAACATATTATACACACATAACCGCATTTGCAAACGACGATTTTTGAATAGGAAAATAGTTACCAAAATCAACAGCAAGATAACAATTAGCAAAATTGCCAAAGCATACGATTTAAATAATGGTTCTGCCCCTGCAATACCAATACCAATATCACGATAAGTAAAAACATAAACTTGCCCGTCAATAATAAACTCTGCCAAAGGCATAAAAAACATAGCTGCAATCAGAGTGAGAGCTATCAAAAGGAAAAGTGTTTGGATGCGTTGTAGCATAATTTTAAATTTTGAATAAATTAATAGATTTCATTTTTAGCAGAAAGTAATGTGTTTTGCAGAAGTGAAACGATGGTCATTGGTCCCACACCACCGGGAACAGGTGTAATATAACTTGCCTTAGGCGATACTTCATCGAAAGCTACATCACCATAGAGCTTCCATCCCGATTTGGTCTTATCGGAAGGTAACCGCGTAACGCCCACATCAATTATCGTAACACCATCTTTAACCATATCGCCTTTCAGAAATTCCGGTTTACCAAGGGCGGCAATAATAATATCGGCTTGTAGCGTTATTTCTTTCAGGTTCGGTGTGTGCGAATGACAAAGCGTTACCGTGGCATTCCCCGGATTAGCTTTGTTGCTCATCAGCACACTCATCGGTCGCCCGACAATATGACTGCGACCAATCACAACACAATGTTTACCATCGGTAGGCACTTGATAGCGTTCCAATAAAGTCATAATGCCCATAGGTGTTGCAGGGACAAATGCAGGCAGCCCCAACATCAGTCGTCCTGCATTAATCGGATGAAAACCATCTACATCTTTACGATAGTCAATGGCTTCAATTACTTTTTGTTCGTCAATATGTTTTGGCAAAGGCAATTGAACAATAAAGCCGTCTAAATCATCATCGCTGTTCAGTTCCTCAATTTTGGCAAGCAATTCGGACTCGGACACATTATCTTCATATCGAATCAAAGAAGATTTGAACCCTACATATTCACAAGCTTTTACTTTAGAAGCCACATAGGTTTCGCTACCACCGTCGTGTCCAACCAAGATAACAGCCAGATGTGGTATTTTACCTCCGGCAGATTTTATTTTCAATACTTCCGCTTTTATTTCTTCTTTTAAAGCAGCTGAAGTTTGTTTACCATCTAATATTTTCATAATTTTACAATTATTAAGTGCCTAGAATGCCTAAAGTGCCTAGAGTTATTTATTTTTTTCATTTTTGGAGTTTTAGTTTCTTTCCAATTGATGTAAAAATAGCAAGTAATTCATTGGCTTCCTTCAGAACTAGAGAAGTTCTTGAATTAGGAATCCAATTCATTTCCTGTATCAATTCTAACCAGTAAACTGTTTCGGATGTTTCACTTTCACATATCTTAATTTTATTAGCGAAATCTGCTTTACTTCTTGCCCTGTTTGCTTCTCTGTAATTCGCTCCAACACTTGTCCCCGATTTTGTAATTTGATTTCTTATGACATTTTCCTCTTTTGAATTTGATAATGAAGTGGATAATTTAATTATTTCAATAGCAAATCGCTTTGTCCTTTTCTCTAAATTTTTCGCAAATGCCTTATTGTCCATAAACCTTAAATTAGTACCTAAAGTGCCTAGAGTGTCTAGAGTTATTTTCAAAAACAAATCGTTTTATTCTTTGTTCTAAATCTTTTGTAAATTCTTTATCATTCATTCAACTTAACTTTATCTCACTCTAAACTTTAATTCACTTTAGTTCACTCCAAACTCTAGTTCACTCTAAGTACTTCTTATTATCTTCTTTTCTTCTTTTTCATTTTTCGCATACTCTTCATCATATTTCTGGCACCACCACCGGAAACCATTTTCATCATTTTGCGGGTCTCATTAAATTGGATAATTAGCTTATTAACCTCTGCCACCGAAGTTCCGCTACCCATCGCAATTCGTTTCCGCCGTGTGCCATTGAGAATGGTCGGATCTTTCTTTTCGCCGGGTGTCATAGACTGGATAATGGCTTCAATACTTTTAAACGAGTCATTATCAATATCCATATCCTTAATTGCCTTACCTACACCGGGAATCATTGATGCCAAGTCCTTGATATTTCCCATTTTCTTTATTTGTTGAATCTGCTTAAAGAAATCATCTAAATCAAATTCATTTTTAGCAATTTTCTTTTGCAGACGACGGGCATCTTCTTCATCAATTTGCTCCTGAGCTTTTTCGACCAACGACACGATATCGCCCATACCAAGAATACGGTCAGCCATTCGTTCGGGATAGAAAATATCAAGTGCATCCATTTTTTCGCCCGTGGAAACAAATTTTATCGGTTTATGCACCGTGCTGCGAATAGACAATGCGGCACCACCCCTTGCATCACCGTCAAGTTTAGTCAGAATAACACCGTCATAATCAATCTGCTCATTAAATTCTTTGGCAGTATTCACGGCATCTTGTCCGGTCATAGCATCTACCACAAAGAGTGTTTCCTGCGGGTTGAGTTCCTGCTTTAACGACCGTATTTCTTTCATCATCTCCTCGTCAATAGCCAATCGTCCGGCAGTATCCACAATCACATTGGTATTACCCATCAGTTTTGCTTGTTTGATTGCTTCCTTGGCTATTTTTACAGGATTCATTTCACCCTCAATCGTAAAAACGGGGACTTCTATCTGTGAACCCAACACTTTTAATTGTTCAATGGCGGCAGGACGATACACATCACCGGCGACCAAAAGCGGCTTGCGTCCCATCTTATTTTTCAGATAATATGCCAACTTACCCGAAAAAGTTGTTTTACCGGAACCTTGTAAACCTGCAATCAAAATCACATTGGGATTACCTTGCAAGTTCATATCTTCCTTTTGGGCTCCCATCAAAGTAACTAATTCATCGTGAACCAGTTTTACCATCATTTCGCCCGGTTTCACTGCCTTAATGACATCGGCTCCCAACGCCTTTTGCTTAACGGTATCAGTAAATTCTTTGGCTATCTTGTAGTTGACATCGGCATCAAGCAAGGCACGGCGGACTTCTTTCAAGCTGTCGGCAATATTTATCTCGGTAATTCGTCCCTGTCCTTTCAGTATTTTAAAGGATTTATCCAGCCGGTCGGTTAAATTTTCAAACATAATCTTTCCGTTTTGTTAGAGGAACAAAAGTAATTTAAAAATCGGAAATAGAAATTCAACTATTGAAT
>JALTEO010000037.1 GCA_027073875.1 Bacteroidales bacterium | reverse complement strand
TATTTGTTCTTCCACAATTTTTTTAACTTTGTATATTTCAGAAAAGTAGCGTAAGCTGAATTTTTAGCAATTAACCAACCAGCTTTGCCATCGAGAAAACCAAGTTTTAATATGTAGTCACGAAAAAACTTAAAAGCTGACTTGTATATAATTTTAAATTTCGAACTTTTTATTTTTCGTTCATACATAGAATTAGCCAAAATAGTTGTAAACTTTTCTATTTGCCGGTAATGGTCTTCCAGCGTATAATAACTGTAATGCAAAATATCTCCCTTCAAGTGCTTAATTACAGCATCCGGGACCATTTCGAATTTATCATGCGGGTTAAGTCCCGTCCATTTCCCCTTGTCGTTAAACCACAACCTCAATTTTTTATCCGGATACCAACCGCTGTGTTTTATCCATTTCCCACAATAATTGGTTAATCTGTTCATCGTATATCCATCGGCATCAACACTTTGCTTAACTTTCGTAATAGACAAGGCAAGTGTTTCGTCCAACGCTTCGTCGGCATCTAATGACAATACCAGATTGTAAGTTGCCTGCAT
This sequence comes from Bacteroidales bacterium, assembly GCA_027073875.1. Classification (GTDB taxonomy): domain Bacteria; phylum Bacteroidota; class Bacteroidia; order Bacteroidales; family JALTDM01; genus JALTEO01. The sequence goes on along the minus strand of JALTEO010000037.1, from coordinate 12,045 downwards.
CCGTGCCCAGTTTTTTTGTTCAATATGACCTTCGAAAGCATGTTCAATAAAACGGACAGGAAATTGCCGGCAAATATTTTTTGTTTTGTCCGTAGAATAAGAATCAACCACAACAATTTCATCGGCAACAGATGAAACAGAATTCAGGCATCGCTCAATGTTTTTCTCTTCGTTGAAAGTAATGATGACAACACTGAGTTTATTCATGGTAATAAATTCGTTTGACTCGCGGCGAAATAGCAGTTAATATCTCGTATGGGATAGTGTCTATAGATTTGGCAATATCTTCTACGGTATAATTTTCGTCAAAAATAATGACTTCATCACCAATTTTAACATCTAACCCCGTAACATTAATTGCTGTCATATCCATATTGATATTACCAATAGTAGATACAAGTTGTCCTTTTATCAATACTTTTCCTATGCCGTTGCCCAATCTTCTGTTTAGTCCGTGTGCATAGCCGATAGGAATAATTGCTACCTGTGTGGTTTCTTCAATCTTGCCTTTACGGTTATAGCCGATAGTTTGTGGCGGGTTTACTGTCTTGATTTGGGAAATAGTTGTTTTCAGTGTACCGACATTTATCAGTTTATCTTGTTCCGTGGCGGTAAATCCATAGAGCCCGATACCAAGTCGAACCATATCGAATTGACTATCGTTAAAGCGGAGAATCCCGTTAGAATTCAAAATATGTCGAATAACGGGATGACCTATTTGTTCCTGAATCCGTAAACTTATTTCATCAAAGACTTTTATTTGATATCGTGTAAATTCATCATCATCAGGGTCGTCGGAAGATGCCAAATGTGAAAAAACAGAACGAACAACTATCTCCGGTTTATTCTTTAATAAAGCTAATAGTTGATCAATCTCCGAAGGATTAAACCCCAAACGGTTCATACCCGTATTTATCTTAATATGAATAGGATAAGAGTTAATTCGTTCCCGAAGAAGCACTTGATAGAATCTATTAAAAATATCGAAAGACGAAATTTCAGGTTCCAATCGGTATTCAACCAATTGGTCAAAACCCATTGGCTCAGGGTTTAGCACCATAATAGGCAAATAAATACCGGCATTTCGTAATACAATACCTTCGTCAGCAAAAGCAACACCGAGGTAATCAACTTTCTGATACTGTAACATATTAGCAATTTCAGAACTGCCGTTGCCATACGAAAATGCCTTGACCATCACCATTAGTTTGGTTTCAGGATTAAGTTTGGAGCGGAAAAAGTTTAGATTATGCTCAATGGCATTTAGATTAATATGAAGGGTTGTTTGGTGTGATTTTTTCTGCAATGCCCTGCTGATGCGTTCAAAAGCAAATGGTCTGGCACCTTTGATAAGAATAGCTTCGTTAAAGAATTTGAGTTTAGGAAGTGATTTCAACAAATCTTCAGTGGTTTCAAAAAAATCCTTTTCTATCATAAAAAAATCACTGAACTGCGAGATTTTCTCCCCGACACCAATAATACGGTCAATATTTTTCTGTTTGAGAAGTCGTGAAACTTCTTGATACAAGGTGAATTCTTCTTTTCCACTTTGAAGAATATCCGATAAAATCAGTGTCTTTTTTTGATGATGGTGTTGCAGTGTCAGAAAATCCAAGGCAATGCTCAAAGAATTGATGTCTGAATTATAAGTGTCGTTAATAATGGTGCTGCTATTGATAGCTTTTTTCATTTCCAGCCGCATAGCAACAGGGAAAAGTGTTTTCAGCCGTTCATTAATTGTTGCAGCATCAAAATCCAAATATAGAAGGAAAAGAATCAAATGAAAGGCATTTTCCAATGATGCTTCATCGACAAAAGGAATAGAAAAACGGTATTGCGTATCTTTATAGGTTCCAACAATATCTGTTGAAGTTGTTTTTTTTGTGATTCGTTCTATGGAAAAATCCGCAGGATACTTTTTTGACCAGCTGATAAGTTGTTTGTTTTCAAATATTTTTGTAGAATTCAGCATGGAGTCAACCATCTGATTATCCTTAGAGTAAATGATAGTTTCTGTATTAAAAAAAAGTTTTAATTTCTCTTCCAGTTTTTGTTTTAGTGAACTAAAATTTTCTTGATGTGCATCACCGATATTTGTAAAAATACCAATTGTTGGGTCTATAATCTTTTGGAGTTTTATCATTTCGCCTTCGAGTGAGATACCTGCCTCAAAAATTGCCATATTATGCTTTTCTTCCATCAGCAAAACCGATAAAGGAACACCGACCTGAGAATTATAACTTTTAGGACTGCGAACAATAAAATAGTCGTCTTTCAACATTTGAAAAATCCATTCTTTTACAATAGTTTTTCCGTTACTTCCGGTAATACCGATAACAGGATATTTAAATTGTTCGCGATGGTAAGCTGCCCATTTTTGTAATGCCGCCAGCGTATCTTTAACCACAATAAAATTGCCACCATGTCCCAGCAACTGTGTTGGTAATTTACTGACCATAAAACAGGAAATCTGTTTTCTGAGCATTTCCTGAATATAGTCATGTCCGTCGTGATGTTTTCCTTTAATGGCAACAAAAAGACCTTTTCTCGAAGGTGAGAAAATGCGACTGTCAACAGCAACGAAACTTATCTCTTCAGTTCCTTTGCCATGGACTTGACCATTTACAATTTTAGCAATATCTGTAAGACGATAATTCATATATTAAGTTAAGGTTATACTAATCTTTTTCTAATATCTCTTCAATGGAATTATCATAAATCTTTTGTAAATCAGTAACATATCCGAACGAGATATCATCTACACGAATCTCGCCTTTGGTTACATGTCCGACAACTGAGAATGGTACTTTCATTTGTTGCAGTAAATCGACAAAACGATCTTGTTTTGATGAACGCACACTCACGATTATTCGGCTTTGCGATTCACCAAATAAGAAGGCATCTTCCCGTACTTCGGCATCAGTTGTAATATCAAATCCCAATTTGTTTTTAAATGAAGACTCCAAAAGTGCTATCCACAAACCACCTTCAGACACATCGTGGGCAGAGCATATTAAATTATGACGAATCAACTCGTAAACAGCATTTTGAATTTTATGCTCTTCTTCCAAATCAAAATACGGTGCCGGTGAATATTCTATGCCAACAATATTGCGTAAATATTCCGATTGTGAAATATCGTTTCGTGATTTTCCAATGAGGAAAATTAAATCACCTTTGTTCTTAAACGAAAGGGTTGTTTGCAGGTTTTTATCCTCTAAAATACCCAACATACCGATTACGGGTGTTGGTTTTATAGGTGTTGTCTCATCACCGTTGGTTGTCTGATTGTAAAAGCTAACATTGCCACCGGTAACAGGTGTTTCAAATTTTTTGCAAGCAGTGCTCATCCCTTTGATGGTGCCGACAAATTGCCAAAATACTTCCTGATTGTAAGGATTGCCAAAATTAAGACAATTGCTGATGGCAATAGGTTTTCCACCGGAACAAACAATATTTCTGGCAGCTTCGGCTACGGCAATCTGTGTTCCTTTATCCGGGTTGGCAAACACATAATTAGAATTACAATCTGTCGTTATTGCTAAAGCTTTCTCAGAATTTTTAAGATTTACAATACCTGCATCCGTAGGAAAATTGGTTGTCATATTGGCTGTTCCAACCATCGTATCGTATTGCTCAATAATGTAATTTTTGGAAGCAATTGACGGCAACCTTGTAATTTTCATCGCCAACGCCTTTATATCTTCAGGTTCGGGAATATCATCTATATTGTAAGAATTAATTTTCTGCAAGTAAGCCGGTTCTTTGTAAGGGCGTTGATAAACAGGAGCACCACCACCCAATACGAGTACCGAGGCAGGTACTTTGGCTACCAAATCATCGTGCATATAAAATTCAAGTATGTCTTCTTCAATGACTTCACCAATGATGGTTGATTGTAAATCCCATTTGTCAAAAATATCTTCTACTATCTTTTCTTTGCCTTTTTCGGCAACAAGTAACATTCGCTCTTGCGATTCGGACAGAAGAATTTCCCATGCTTCCATATTTTCCTGCCGCAGCGGAACTTTATCTAAATAAATTCGCATACCGTGGTTACCTTTTTCCGACATTTCCGAAGTGGAACAAATAATCCCGGCAGCACCCATATCTTGCATACCTACAATGGCATCGGTTTTAGATAATTCCAAAGTAGCTTCCATCAATAATTTTTCTTGAAACGGGTCGCCCACCTGAACAGCCGGCAAATCTTCGTGTGAGTTTTCGCTTAAATCAGCCGAAGCAAAAGTGGCTCCGTGAATGCCATCTTTTCCTGTCCGTGAGCCGACAATATAAATAGGATTCCCTTTGCCTTTGGATATGGCACTGATAACATTTTTAGGATTTACAATACCCACAGACATAGCATTAACCAGTGGATTTTCCTGATATGTTTCATCAAAATATACTTCGCCACCAACAACAGGCACGCCAAAAGAATTGCCATAATCACCAATACCTTTTACCACACCGTTAAGTAACCATTTCGTCTTTTTGTTTTCTAATTTACCGAACCGTAGCGAGTTGAGTTGAGCAATAGGACGGGCTCCCATTGTAAAAATGTCGCGATTGATACCACCAACTCCTGTAGCAGCACCCTGATATGGTTCTACTGCCGAAGGGTGATTGTGGGATTCAATCTTAAAAGCACAAGCCAATCCGTTACCCAAATCAACCAGTCCGGCATTCTCCTCACCGGCTTCCGCCAAAAGATGGTTGCCTTTGCGTGGTAGTTGTTTGAGCCAATAAATAGAATTTTTATACGATGCATGTTCCGACCACATGACCGAAAAAATGCTTACTTCCGTAAAATTTGGTTCTCTCCCGAGGATTTCTACTATTTTGTCGTATTCTTCTTTAAGCAAACCCAATTGCAGGGCAGCATCCAACGATTTACTTTTTACCATAAACTAAACTAAAAATTTGTAACAAATGTAATTGAAATAATTGAAATAAAAGGTGGGTTTAAAATATGGAATAAAAAAAGAGAGAGAAAATCAAGATTTTCTCTCTCTTTGGGTGTGGTACCACGTGGAATTGAACCACGGACACACGGATTTTCAGTCCGTTGCTCTACCTACTGAGCTATGGTACCAACAAATTTAGGGGTGCAAAAATACAATTAATTTTAATTACACAAAAAAAATAAAGAAATTTTAAAAAAATTATGGAAATTTCCATCCCAAACTTCCCTACTCTTTCGTCATTCCAAACTTGTCTGTCCTCTTTGGTCATTCCGAACTTGTTTCGGAATCTTTTTCTAAATCCTGTCCAAAGCTCCGAAGGAATCCCTTTGGGAGACTCCTTCGGAGAAACGAGTTTAGGATAACGAGTTGAGTGATGTAGAAACAAGTTTAGGATGACGCTTACAGGAAGAATACCAAAACAAAGTTTCGAGGGCAACATGATGCTTGTATTTTTAACCACCGTTAATCCTTGTGCCACACCAAGCGGTTGTCATCATCGTAAGTAATTTTTCCGTGGTCGAGGAGCCACTGAATTACTTTAATCGTTTTCTGTGAAGGATATTGCACACTATCTACCAAAAAAATAAAATGTAACGGTTTCGCTTTCAGCAGTGATTTAATCGCCTCCAAAATCATATCGAACTCCAGTTTACTGACCTCCACCTCGTTCCGTATTCGGCACACATCACACTCGCCACATCGCAAAGCGTCTTTTTGTCCGAAGTAAGCCACCAGTTGCTGACTTCGGCATTTCGTCTGATTGTTGGCATAATCCAACACAGCTTTCATCTTTTTTTCGTATCGTTTTTTCTGATCTTCGTAATTAGCTTTTGAGATACCGACAAATTTCGGTGGCAAACGGTCTTCAAGAAAAGTTATTTTCGGTTTGTCATTTTCGGGAATATAGTGCAAAACAAAAAACTTGTGTAATACATGCAGATATTTCCTAATCTCATCTTCCGTTAATTGACTTCTGCGAGCTAACCGGGCTTCATCAATTTTAATAAAATCGGTAAATACGCCGGCATAAGAACGAAGCAATAATTTTATGAACAAATCTAATTTCGGATGTTTTACCTGAAATTTATATAACTCCGTTTCGTTAACCAAGAATTTGATTTTTGATGGCGTAAAAAAACCATCGGACAAGCTCCAATAGCCCTCTTGCATCAGTATCTTTATTGCACTAAATGTTTCGCGTACAGGCAATTTAAAAGCCGACACAAAATCGGAAAGAATAAATTCGTGCACCTGATCAATTCCTTCTCCCGTAGGTATCTGATAAAAATTAAATATGGCTTCGTACACCCGTTTAATGAATTTTTTTTCGGGAAAGCTTTTCTTGAAATTTTCTTTCAGCCGCAATTTGTCCGTTTCATCATAAAGTAATACGGCATATGCCTTTTTGCCGTCTCTCCCACCCCTTCCGGCTTCCTGGAAATACGCTTCAAGCGACTCCGGCACATCATGATGAATCACAAAACGAACATCCGGTTTGTCAATGCCCATCCCAAAGGCATTGGTAGCAACAATGACACGAGTCTTCCCCGTCTTCCATTCCATTTGCTTGCGTTCACGGGTTTCGGCCTTCAACCCTGCATGATAATAATCGACAGAGATACCCTGTTTTTTCAAAAATTCCGCAATCTCGCGTGTTCGCTTACGACTACGGGCATATACAATACCTGTTCCTTTAACCTTACTAATTGTTTTGGTCAAATATCCTTGCTTGTTTTCCAAATGACGCACGATATAAATCAGGTTTTCGCGTTCAAAACTTTTTCTGAAAACATTTTTGGCAGGGAATTGCAGCCGTTCTTGAATGTCATCTACCACCTCGGGTGTTGCCGTTGCTGTAACAGCCAACACAGGAACATCCGGCAATTTTTCTCTGATATCGGCAATTTTCAAATACGACGGGCGAAAATCATATCCCCACTGCGAAATACAATGTGCCTCATCAACTGCCAAAAGCGAGATGGTCATTTGGTTTAAATAGGTATGAAATAAATGGGTTCCCAAGCGTTCCGGCGAGATATAAAGGAATTTGTAACCTCCAAGAATACAGTTATCAAAAGCCACCTTAATTTCAGTGTACGACATACCGGAATAAATGGCAGTTGCTTTTATGCCTTGCTTTTTCAGGTTTTCAACTTGGTCTTTCATTAAAGCAATTAACGGTGTGATAACCAAGCAAGTCCCTTTGCGTGCCAGTGCAGCAACCTGAAAAATAATAGACTTACCGCCGCCGGTAGGCAATAATCCCAAAACATCTCTGCCTTCGTATGCTTCGGCAATAATTTCTTTTTGCAACGGGCGGAATTTAGGATAACCCCAGTATTGTGTTAATATTTTTTCAAAAGTATCCATTGATTTTTACAAATATACAATTTCAATTCAAACCGGAGAATCGAAAACATGAAATAAAAAACTTAATTTTCTAACCTCATAACATAAAGATAACCAATATAATACAGCTTTTATTCTGTTCATCACCCCTCTGTATCTCCCCGTCAAGGGGAGAATCTCCTCCCTTGAGGGAGGATTAAGGTGGGTGATTTCTCGGTCTTGTCCTGAAATAGGTTGACACGAAAAGATGTTAATAAAAGCTAAACTTGATAAAAAGGATGCTTCAAACATTGGCGAAAAGCCCATGACAAAAATAAATAAAATCCGAGTACGATAAGGATAGGAATTATTGAAAAAGCAGCAGAAATATTTGGATTTTGTGCAATCCCGATAATAAATGCAACAACTGCCACAAATTGAATAATTGCCAAAATTAAATTCTGAAAAAAATTAAAATACACAGCCCACCGTTTGGCTTTAAAAAAAAAGATGGTAACAATTATTTTTAACAACAGAAAAACACCCATTACAGGTATAATATTCGCATTTACGAAATCAAATAATTTATAGGAATCTCCTGTCAATAATACACCGAAAAAGAAAATCAACGGAATGGCAAAAAGCAAACCTGCCAATTCTAAAATTTGCCATACCTGCAAGAAAACAGCAATGCCCGGTTTAGTTATTTTATTTGGTATCATATTGGAAATTAGTTCCGGCAGGTCCTAAATAGTTTATGTCTTTGCTGAATGCAATTATTGGATAAAACACATAAGGGAGTAAAACTAAACCCACAGTAAATGCCTCTTCTTTACCAAAACTTTTTGAAAGCATATTGGTTGCCCAAATAATAAAAATGAGATTTACATAAGGGATAAGCATTAAAAAAATCCACCACCATGGTTTACCAACAATTTGTAAAAATACCAAGGTACTATAGATAGGTATCAAAACTGCCCATCCGGGCTGGTTGGCTTTTTCGTAAACTTTCCATTGGGCAATAATCATTAGAATTATGATGCCCATAAAAAAAACACCAAGACCAATCTCAATCCCTATTAAAAATTCTTTAAATTCCATAAATTTAATTCATAAAAAAAGGCAAGCTAAACTGCCTGCCTTTTTATGTCAGTAAAATAACTAAGCAACGGGTGCATCTTCTTTCTTAGCACCGGCAGGACCAACATATTGAGCTTTTCCGTAACCAAGAATTGGATAGAAGATAAAACCAAGGAACAAAAGACCCAAGGTGAAACCAACATCTTTCCCAAAACTTTTTGAGAGTAAATTAAGCGTCCAAATGAGGAAAACGAAATTTACAAAAGGAATAAGGAATAACAAAAACCACCAACCCGGCTTACCAACAATCTTAAGTAAAACCAAAAGATTGTAAATTGGGATTAAAATAGCCCAACCGGGTTGTCCTGCTTTTGTGTAAATTTTCCACATTGGCACAATAATCAAAAAAATGACCACTAACAAATAAACAATAACACCAATAATACCACCTACCATCATAACTTTAATTTTTAATTCTGCCTACTCTAAAAAAACAGTTTTCGGCTTCCCTGTATTCATAGTTGCAAAGATAAAACAATTTTTGACTTTAGCAAATTAAAATCATATTTTTTTTCATAAAAACCACCCAACAAACAAAGTAATCCGCTAATAATAAGCCAAATAAACTACAAAAAGATATTAACTACTTATTAACAATTACAAATTCTGTTCGCCGATTTTTAGCTCTTCCTTCGGGAGTCATGTTAGTAGCAATAGGTTTTGTTTCGCCAAATCCCTTTGTAAAGGCAATTCTATTCGGTTTAATATCCATCAGAATCAGGTAATCCCTAACAGCTTCTGCCCGTTTTTTGGAGAGTTCCATATTGGCTTTCGGGTCGCCAACATTATCGGTATGTCCTTGAATACCAATTTTTATATTCTGATTTTCTTTCAGGAAATCTATAAAATTATCTAAAATAAATAAACTGCTGCGATCAAAGTTTGCTGAGTTGGTAGCAAAATGAATATCTTTAATTTCAACTGTCTCACCAACTTTAATGGGCTTCATTTCCATATTTATTTGTAGAGGGACATCAATATGTGCAATGGTTTTAGGATCAATAAATGTGGAAGTAAATGCAAAGTCTTTTTTCTTTACTGTCAATAAAAACTTATCATCTTTATCAGCAACAATAGCTACCGCATAATCACCGGTTTTTTTATCCACCATTCCCGACGCAACTTTATTGGTGTTAACACTTTTGACTTCCACCGTAGCATCAGTCAGAACATTACCTTTGTCATCTACAAGTTTTCCCTTGGCAAGCAACACTTTATGTGGTCGAGCACCTTGATATAACTCAAAAGAGTAAATATCCCATCCGGAACTCTCATCTAAACGGTTAGATGAAAAATATGCTTTTTCGCCATTGGTGCTAACAATAAAGCCCAAGTCATCACCCTCGGTATTAATCGGATAACCGATATTCTTCGGTTTACTCCAATGTCCTGACGGCTGTAGTTGTGAAAAATAAATATCATAACCGCCTAAGCCATTTCTGCCATCTGATGAAAAATACAGTGTTTGACTATCAGTATGAACAAAAGGCGATTTTTCGTTGCCACGGGTATTTATTTCTCTTCCTAAATTTTTCGCTTTTGTCCAAGTATTATCAGCTTTTAGGGTTGATGTATAAATATCAATGGTAGGATTACTTGAACTAAAACCGATATTTCCCGGACGGACACTCGCAAAATAGAGCGTCTTTCCATCGGCACTGATACTCGGCTGACTTTCCCAAGTATTTTGTCCGTTGATATTTGGTCCGAGATTTCTTAAGGCAGTCCATTTGCCATCAACATAATCGGAAACAAAAATATCGCAGTTTTTATATGGTTTACCGTTTTTACCTTTAATAAATTGACAAATAGTCATATACAAATGTTTGTTATCAATGGTAATAGATGCCGCCCCTTGATCAACACCTTGTTCATTGAAAGGAGAAGGCATGGCAGTTCCTTTGTCAAACAATTCGTAAGATTGTGTTAGGGGATTTTGTCGTTTACTAAATGTAAATTCATCAACAAACCGTTTGGTTTGCGTTTCTTTGATAAATTTTGCATATCGTCGTGTAAAAAGTGCCAACTCTCCATCGGGAGAAATTAATGGCAAGAATTCATCGGCAGGCGTATTTATACCTGCTAATTTTTGAGGATTGAAAGGAACGGGATTTTCAATCAATTTTGCCGCCTCACCAATTTTGTCTATTATGGCTTGAGCGTTTTTGCGTAATTTTTCATCTGTGGACTGATGGGAAAGATAAAACCGGAGATAATCAAGCGTTTTCTTCAAGTTTTTGATTTGATAATAGTAAACGCCAAGATAATAGTAAGACCTGTAATCATCTAATTTAGAACAGTATTTTATTGTTTTTAAGAAATACTGTTCGGCTTTGTGGTAGTATCTTTCGGAGTTTCTTACTTCATTAATATCATACATAGCATCTTGTGCTTTTTTCATATCTATCTGTGCCAACTGATAATAAGCGTCAGGAAATTCCGGCTCTGTCTTTACTGCTTCCATCAATAAACGATAACCCTCTTTATCTTGTCCTGTTTGCAAATCTTCCATTGCTTGTTTAAAATATTTAATGGCACGATTGCTTTTTACTTCCACACAGGGATTCTCTGTCAGCTGTTGCGACTGCATTACCAACGGAATCAGCATAAAAAAGACGATATTTTTTACGATATGAAACATTCGTTAAAGTAAAAATGCAAATTTGGTTAAATTATTTTGTAGAAAACGGGGAATATGGGAATTTATTAAATAAAAATGCCATTATTTTTGGATTTGCTAATTGTATGCCGAAAAAAATCAGGTTTGCAAATCTATTGATTGATTTCTTTAGGACTACGACTTTGTCGTGAATCCTCATTTATCGGGACATAAGCGATTCTAAGCGACTTTGTTTTTGCAAACCTGTCAAGAACCAGTATAAATAGAATTAAAGGTATCTCCGGAAAACAATTATATTTGTCAAATAAATTATCAATGTTTGCCCTGAAAAAAATATGCTTAGTTTCCTAAATAAACCCTATCCTTTTACTGACGATTTAAAGCACAACACTAAAGTTATTCTATTTATCAGTTTGGGTGTTCTGGCTTTTCTACTTATCTTTCAGCCAATTGAAATTAGCAGTCTTTCAAAAATGGATATCTTCTATTTGGTAACGGGACTTGCTATTTCTACTTTTTTAACCCTCAGTGTAAACTTGTTGGTTTTGCCGAGTCTGTTTCCAAAAGCTTTTGATTCAAATAAATGGAATATCAAAAAGGAAATATTTTGGAATTTGTGGATATTATTGGCAATTTCAAGTAGTGATTTTTTCTTTTACTCAAAATTGGTTGGTATTCTTGATATTGGATTTTCCGATATCGTAAAAATTATCTTGCTTGGCGTTCTTCCCGTTGCTGTTCTCATTGTCATCAATCAAGAAAGATTATTGCGTTCTCATTTAAGGTCTGCACAACAAATGAATAAAAGATTATTAGAGAATAAACAACTAAAAGAAGAATTGATTCCTTTTGAATCGAACTATAAAAAGGATAAACTTATTATTAAGGCAGGTTCGCTTATTTTAATCAAATCTGCTGACAATTATATTGAAGTATTTTTTGAAAATAATGGTATCATAAAGAATCAGATGATTAGGAGTACGCTTAACC
>JALTEO010000036.1 GCA_027073875.1 Bacteroidales bacterium | reverse complement strand
GTAAAAATTAACTGAATTACTGTCACCCACCTTAATCCTCCCGTCAAGGGAGGATATTCTCCCCTTGATGGGGAGATACAGAGGGGTGATAAAAAAAATAAACAGATGAAAAATATTAAACAATAACCTTAACCCGTTTTTCTATTCATTGTCCGTGATATCACCGACCAAAAGTAACCGGAAAAGATCTAAAACATTCTGAATATTAGTAATATTTTCTTTAATCAAGAGTGCCCGTTCATTCTTTTCAGCCAATCGCACACCATCAATTTTGGGCAGACGGTGTAGTAAATTTCCGAATACTTCCGATTGGAAAAAAGCCGGCTCTTTCGTAAACGAAGCCCGCAGATTTCCGTTTTTCAAAAATATCTTACTAATACCCAACGCCATTGCTGTCCAACGGACTTTTACCAGCGTCAGCAAATCTGCACTCTCTTCGGGTAATTTGCCGAAACGGTCAATAAGTTGCCGTTGAAACACTAAAAGTTCCTCTTCATTTGTCAGCCGGTTCAGTTCTTTGTAGAGTTTTAGTCTTTCCGTTGAATTACTGACATACTCGTCAGGAAACATAATCTGAAAATCAGTATCAATAATGCAATCTCTTACCCAATATTTTTTATCTTCTGTTTCTTGATTAGCAATATCTTCGGCTATTTCCCTGTCTTCAATCTTTAATTCAATCAGTGCTTCATCCAAAATTTTTTGATAGGTTTCCATACCTATTTCATTGATGAATCCGCTTTGCTCGGCACCCAACAGATTGCCTGCCCCACGAATTTCCAAATCTTGCAAGGCAATATTAAACCCGCTGCCCAACTCCGAAAATTCTACAAGGGCGGTCAATTTTCTTCGTGTATCACCGGGTAGTGTATTCAGTGGCGGCGTAATCAGGTAGCAAAATGCCTTAATATTGGTTCGTCCCACTCTGCCGCGTAATTGGTGTAAATCGCTCAACCCGAAATGATGAGCATTATTGATAATAATGGTATTGGCATTCGGAATATCCAATCCTGATTCAATGATAGAAGTAGAAATTAATACATCGTATTCGCCCTCAACAAAATCGTACATTATTTTTTCGAGCTTGGCACTCTCCATTTGTCCGTGTGCTACAATTGTTTTTGCTTCGGGAATATGTTTATTGAGTAGCTCTTGAACCTCAAAGATGTTTTGAATACGATTATTGATAAAAAAAATCTGTCCGTTGCGATTTATCTCAAACAGAATGGCTTTGCGGATTAATTCCATATTCAGCGGCTGAATTTCCGTGTGAATGGGCAAACGGTTTTGCGGCGGCGTATTAATAACGGAAATATCGCGGGCTCCCATCAACGAAAATTGAAGTGTCCGCGGGATTGGGGTCGCTGTTAAGGTGAGTGTATCAACATTGGGTTTAATTTGCCTCAATTTCTCTTTTACGCTCACGCCAAATTTCTGTTCTTCGTCAATCACCAACAATCCCAAATCCTTAAATTTCACATCTTTACTTGCCAGCCGGTGTGTGCCGATGATAATATCTATTTTGCCTTCTGCCAAGCGTTTCAGTGTATCTTTTTGTTGTGCAGAACTTTTGAACCGGCTAATATAATCTACGGTGCACGGCAAATCTTTCAGCCGGATACCAAAGGTTTTAAAATGTTGCAGTGCCAAAATAGTTGTCGGAACCAATACGGCAACTTGTTTGCCGTCCACCACGGCTTTGAAAGCGGCACGGATGGCAACCTCGGTTTTTCCGAACCCGACATCGCCACATATTAATCTGTCCATTGCCATCGCCGATTCCATATCTGCCTTTACGGCTTCGGTGGCTTTTTCTTGGTCGGGTGTATCCTCAAAAAAGAAAGATGCTTCCAATTCCTGTTGCCAGATGGTATCATCAGAGAAAACAAAACCTTTCGTTTTTTTCCGTTCGGCATACAATTTTATAAGGTCTTTAGCAATATCTTTTACTTTTCGCTTGGTGCGTTCTTTCAGATGCGACCAAATTTTACTGCCGAGTTTATGTGTTTTTGGTGGTGTACCTTCACTACCACGGTATTTCGACACTTTGTAGAGCGTATGAATCCCGACATATAACACATCATTATCCTGATAAAGAATCTTGATGGCTTCTTGAATCTTTCCGTTGTTATCTATTTTTTCGAGTCCGGCAAATCGCCCAATACCATAATCAACATGCACTAAGTAGTCACCGGGTTTCAGCTCTTTCAGGTCTTGTAGGTGATGTTCCGATTGTTGCTTTCTGATGGTTGGCATTACCGGTTTGTGATAACGCGAAAACACTTCGTGATCGGTAAGAAAACACAATTGTTGCAAATGGTCGGTGAATCCCTTTGACAAACTACCATTAAAAAAAGACAATGAGATTTCCGGCTGATTGTCGTTCACAATTTTCAAAAACCGGTCGTATTGTTTCCGGCTGTCGGCACAAAAAATAAATTGATAACCGGTGGAATAAAGCCGATATAGATAATCGTTGATTAGTGACAAATCTTTTGAAAACTTCGGAGGTTCTTCAGTCTTCAGCTCAATGGTGTCGTGATTGGGGAAAAGCGGGCTGCCTCCAAATTCTACAATGGTAAAATCCTGTAAGTCGCGAATAATTTCTTCTGTCGTTGAGAAATAAACGGATTCCTGATTTTCGTCAGAAATATTCTGCTGCATTACCACCGACAACTCTGTTAGAAAAGATGCTTGTTTCAAAAACACTTTACTGTTTTTAGGCAAATATGCCAAAAGCGACGAAAAAGCATTTGTTTCATTCTTAAAATCGGGAATAATTGAAATACTATCAACCTCCGCCTTTGATATTTGGGTATCAATTTCAAAAACCTTTAAACCCGCCACACGGTCATCGTCCATATTGATGCGGAACGGTAATTCCGTGTTAAACGGAAAGATGTCAATGATACCGCCGCGAACGGCAAATTCGCCCGGCTCATATACAAAATCGGTGCGTTCAAAATTATTTTCTTCCAAAAAACAAAAAAGCTTATCAGCATCAATCTCTTGATTATCATTGATTAGAAAAGTGTTTTTCTCAAGATTGCGTTGTGCTATCACTTTTTCGGCAAATCCTTCTGCCGTAGCTACAATAATTGTCGTTTTGTTTCCTACTAATTGGTTTAGTGTCTCCGTTCTCAGCACCTTATTGGTGTTGTCGGGCGAAAAACCGTTGTAATCTTTTTTCAGTGACGAGGGGAAAAACAAAATCGTTTGCTCGGGCAACAGGTTTCGCAAATCGCTTTGAAACTGCAACGCTTCATTTTCATCAGGCAAAACGACCAGAACCGTATTTTTTTGTACATCAAATCCCGTAGCAACCAGCATCGGCATAATAGACCCCAACTCACCCGTAACGGAAAATCGTTTCCCTTCGGATTGCCGGATATTCTCTAACTTCGGAAATTGTCGATAATAATTAAGTATGTCGTGTGCGTTCATAAATTGCTGTTTGCGGCTGTTGTCAATCTTGACAAACAAGGATAGAGCAACTTGTTTTTTGTAGAAACAATTCCGTTATTTTATTGTTTGCGATGACAATAATTCTTAACTTAGTAATTCTTTAACCATTGCTGAAATACGGGAACCATCAGCTTTACCTGCCAACTCTTTGGTTGCTGTTCCCATCACTTTACCCATATCTTTCATACCGGAAGCACCTACTTTTGAAATTAGTTCGGTAAGATAAGTTTTCAGTTCTTCATCGGTCAGAGATTCCGGCAAGTATTCCTGAATTACTTTTGCTTGTGCCATTTCTACATCATACAGTTCGGAACGATTATTTTCTTTGTAAATTTTAGCACTGTCGATGCGTTGTTTTGCCAGTTTCTGGACAATAGCCAGTTCTTTCTCCGGCGACAATTCATCATCACCTTTTTCTGTCTTTGCCAAAAGAAATGCGGCTTTAATGGCGCGTAATGCCTCCAAGCGTTCCTTATTTTTGTCCCGCATGGCTTGTTTAATATCCTGATTTACTTTTTCGAATAAACTCATAGTGTTACTT
>JALTEO010000035.1 GCA_027073875.1 Bacteroidales bacterium | reverse complement strand
AAAAAATCCTTTACCTCGTATGAAAAACTGGGACGAGAGGCATTTCTGCCACAAGAAGAAATCCTTGCCATTGAACGACGAACCAAAAAACTGACTATTGGCATTCCTAAAGAAACCAATGAATTTGAAAACCGTATCGGGTTGGTTCCGCAATCGGTAGAATTACTCTCCTACCATGGCCACGAAATTATCATGCAGCGGGGTGCCGGTGAAAAAGCCAATTTCTCCGATACGGATTATAGCGAAGTTGGTGCTACCATTGTTGATGATGCAGAAACTGTTTACAAAGCAGATATCGTTCTCAAAATAGCACCACCTACTGATGAGGAAGTAAAAATGATTCCGAATAAACGAATACTACTTTCTACTTTTCATGCACAAATACAAAATAAAGAAATACTCAATCTTATTAAACAAAAACGAATTACCGCTATTGGACTTGAATACATACAAGACGACGATGAAACATATCCTTTTGTGCGTTCTATGAGTGAGATTGCCGGTAGTGCTTCAATTTTGCTGGCAGCGGAATACTTGAGTTCAGGACAAAAAGGCACCGGTAAACTACTCGGTGGCATTACGGGCGTTAACCCTACGGAAGTCATTATTTTGGGTGCCGGAACCGTTGCTGAGCAAGCTGCCCGTGCTGCCACTGGTCTTGGTGCTATAGTAAAAATTTTTGACGATTCCATTCATAAACTACGAAGTATTCGTAACCGTATAGGACATAACATTTATACCTCAGTAATACAACCCATTGTATTAGCAAATGCTTTACGAACAACCGATGTAGTGATAGCTGCAAAATGGATTAATGAAGGTGAACAACAAGTCTGTATTTCCGAAGAATTAGTTAAACAGATGAAAAAAGGCAGTATAATCATTGATGTGAGTATTGACAAAGGCGGTTGTATCGAAACATCCAAATTGACAACCCACGGAAAACCAACATTTGTCAAGCACGGTGTAATACATTACGGTGTCCCGAATATTGCGTCCCGTTTTGCCCGTACAGCTTCGTATGCATTAAGCAACTTACTGGAAAAAATGATTATTGACATATCTCAATCAGGTAATTTAGATACTGTTATCCGTGAAAATACCAGTATTCGTAATGGTATTTATTTTTACAATGGTATTCTGACAAAAGAAACAGTAGCTAACTTATTTGATATGCCGTATAAGGACATTGAATTATTGCTTGCCGCCTATTAAAATTAAGATGCCTTAGCAAATGTTCAATGTTTATCATTCAAAATAATAATATCGATTTAAGAAAAAAGACATAGATAATTTTCAATTTTGAAATTGTTATTAACTATATAATAAAAAAATTAATTAATTTTACCCCAACTCTTTTTGCAAAAAAAAATGATAAAGAAACTATATCCGATTCTTACAGAAAACCTAAAACTCGATGGTGGTGCCATGTTTGGTGTTGTACCAAAAGTATTGTGGAATAAAGTCTATCCTGCCGATGAAAATAACCAGTGTAATTGGGCAATGCGTTGTCTGTTGGCAGAAACTGACGACAATAAATTAATTCTGATAGACAATGGCATGGGCAACAAACAAGATGAAAAGTTTATGGGTTATTATCACTTAAACGGTGATAACACATTGGAAAAATCATTAAAAAAATATGGTTTTGCATTTGAAGATATTACCGATGTAGTTCTCTCTCACTTGCATTTTGACCATTGTGGCGGCAGTGTTTCCAAAAACGAAGAAACCGGTGAACTTTATCTGTCGTTTCCTAATGCTAATTATTGGGTTACCGAAGCACAATGGAAATGGGCAACCAACCCGAACAGTAGAGAAAAGGCATCATTTTTGAGAGAAAACCTGTTACCAATTCAAGAACAAGGACATTTGAAATTTATCAATCAGGACACGAACAATTATTTACATATGGACATTCGCGTATTTAATGGGCATACCGATGGACAAGCCATTCCAATTATTCCTTACAAAGGGAAAAAAGTTGTATTTATGGCTGATTTGTTGCCTTCTACAGCACATATTCCTATCCCTTGGGTAATGGCTTACGATACGCGTCCGCTGATTACGATGGAAGAGAAAAAACAATTCTTGAAAGAAGCCCTTAAAAACGATTATATCTTGTTTTTTGAACACGATTTATACCACGAATGTTGTAACTTAACAGAAACACAAAAAGGTATTCGTGCAAAAGACACATTTACATTAGATGAATATTTTAATCATTAACCCATAAAAAATAAATAAAATGAAAACAGTTATTTTTTTCTCAGTCGCATTTTTGCTTTTGTCATTTAATCAAACAAAAGCTCAAAGCAATGATCCGCAAAATATGCAGGTAGTTGTTAATCAAGAACCACATTATCCTGCCGGTGATCAAGCACTATACATGCTGATTTACAATAAACTAAAATATCCTGAAAAACCGAAAGGAACCCTGATACAAGGGCAAGTTCTTTTAAGCTTTGATGTATTACCTGATAGTTCATTAACAAACATTGTACTTCTGCAAGGTGTTGAAGATTCTATTGACCAACAGATTATTAATATTATGAAATCTGTAAAATTTGCACCATCAATCCAAAATAATACGCCTGTGAAGATGAATACAATGTACTCATATCACCTAGCTAAAAGATATAACTAATTACATAAAAACCTGAATAATAGAGATTTTATAGAATATAAGAAATAATATTTCCACTAAAGTATATTGTCCTAAAATCTTCCTAATATTAAAACTATGATTAAAAAAATTGCAATTCCGGCTATTAACAATGAGTTAAGCCCGCATTTTGGACATTGCCAATATTTTGCCGTTTACGAAATAAAAGACAATAAAATTATCAATCAATTTTCATCTCCTGCTCCACCACACGAAACAGGCAGTTTACCTAATTGGCTAGTTAGTTTAGAAGTATCGGATGTGATTGCCGGAGGTATGGGACCCAAAGCTGTTGAGATTTTCAATAATAACGGTATCAATGTCTATCTTGGTGCTCAGCCCATTAAAACAGATGAGGTGATTCAGCAATTTTTAGACGGAACACATCAGTTTTCCGCTAATTTATGCGACCATGAACACGGTGATGAACATGGACATCATCATCATTAGGAAAGAAAGTTTTATTTATACAAAGAACATTTTTAGAATATATAATTAACCAACTTTAGTTAGTGCATAGTTTGTAGTGGTATGGTGTAATTGACAATTCAAGACCTTTGTAAAACCCGAAAAATTTATCATAATGCCGATGCTACATAAAATAGTACAATTTAATGTACAATCGGGATAAAATAGAGATTCCTGCTTTAGCAAAAAAAAATAATAAAAAAAACTCCCGCAATTTTGCAGGAGTTTTATCTTAAATAATATTGTAAACCGTAATCTAACTTTCCGGAATTACCGAGATATAAGAAATATCGTTTTTCTTTTTCCTAAATTCTACGACACCATCAATTAAAGCATAAATCGTATGGTCTTTCCCCATACCGACATTTAAACCCGGATGATGTTGTGTGCCGCGTTGACGAATAATAATATTTCCGGCAATGACTTTTTGTCCGCCATATTTCTTTACACCAAGTCGTTTACTTTCTGATTCACGACCGTTTCTTGAACTACCTGCACCTTTTTTGTGAGCCATAACAAATAATTTTATTTAATATCTTCAATTTCTATTTGTGTCAAATATTGACGATGTCCGTTTTTAACGCTATATCCTTTTCTTCTTTTTTTCTTGAAAACAACAACTTTATCACCTTTCAAGTGTGAAAGTATTTTTGCTGTTACTTTAGTACCCTCTACTGTAGGATTGCCGATTTTTACATCTCCATCGTTGTCAACGAGGTAAACTTTGTCAAAATTAACTTTTTTACCTTCATCTTCGGGCAGGCGGTGAACAAAGATTTTTTTACCTTTTTCAACCTTAAATTGCTGACCTGCTATATCTACAATTGCATACATGATTTCTGCCTTGTTTTAAATTTTGGACTGCAAAAATGGTTATTTTT
>JALTEO010000034.1 GCA_027073875.1 Bacteroidales bacterium | reverse complement strand
GATTATAAGAAATATTTTTAACAATGCAATTAAGTTTACACCTGTAAATGGTAAAATTAATATTGGCTTCAAAGAAAAAGATAACGAAGTTGCTATTACGATAGAAGATAATGGAATCGGCATGGAACAATCACAGATTCATTCCTTATTTAAACTGTCGGAGAATCGTTCTTCTGAAGGTACAAAAGGTGAAAAAGGCACCGGATTGGGCTTACTGGTTGTTAAAGAATTTACAGACAAACACAACGCAGAAATTGAAGTCAATAGCAAAAAAGATAAAGGAACAGAAGTTAAAGTAATTTTTCAGAAAAAGATTTAGGGAAGTTCTAATTATTCGTCTTCTGAAATATCCAAATTAAAATCAATCATTTTCAATGCAGCAATGGCAGCTTCGGAACCTTTATTGCCCAATCTGCCACCGGCACGGTCACGGGCTTGTTCCATATTATTGGTCGTAAGGACACCGAAAATCACAGGTTCATCGTATTCTATATTCAGTTGAGTTATACCTTGTGTTACCCCTTGGCAAATAAAATCAAAATGTCGTGTTTCTCCTTGAATTACAACGCCTAAGACAATTACAGCATCTGCAAAATTGTATTTTAGGATTTGTTTGGCAGCATGAGTAAGTTCAAAGGTTCCGGGCACACGATATATTAAAATATCTTCCTCAGCCACTTTATTTTTTTTTAAGGTAGAAACTGCACCATTAAGTAAGGCATTTGTAATTTCTGCATTCCATTCTGCTACAACAATAGCAACAACAGCATCTTCACCCGAAGGAATATTCGTATTGTCGTAAGAAAAATCTTTGGTTGACACCGTTAAATCAATTTACAATTAATAATTTACAATTAACAATTTATGCCAAAGGCATCCTCCCGAAGGGATCCCTTTGGGACAATTAATAATTTAGATTCTACTTGTTTTGTTGCATCTGGAGTTTTACCCGCGTAATATATTTCTTCATGTCGCGTGATTCATTGGACTTCGGATAATCTTTTTGAATGGATTCAAATGCTTTCAGTGCGTCGTCATAATTTCCGACAATCTCATTCAACAGTCCCTGCTTAAATAAAAAGATAGGTGTTGTGAAATCATTCGGATGACTCTCGGCAGCTTGTCCGTAATACGAGATGGCATTATCGTTATCGCCCATTTCAGCGTACACATCACCAATGGCACCCAAAGCCATTGAAGACACCATTAAATCGTCACTGGAAAATGATTTTAATTGGTCTAATGCTTCTTCGTAGTTTCCAATGTGCAGATTAGCAATTCCTGCATAATATTTTGCTAAATTTCCGGCAGGCGTGCTGCCATATTCATCAATAATATCATAAAAACCCAAATAGTTTCCGTCCCCGTTCAGTGCCAAATTAAATGAGTCTTTCTCAAAATAGTTGATAGCCATAAACATTTGTGACTGTGCTTCCATGGCATGTGGCTTGTAATAATATTTTTTCCAAGCCATATAAGCAGCTACAACCACTAAAATACCAAGAACTATATTCGTTAAAATCTTTTGATTTTTCTGAATAAAAATTTCCGATTTACTCAGCGTTTCTTCTATTGATTCAAAACCTTTACCTTCCGGTTCTTTTCCTTTTTTTGACATACAAAATTATTTTAAAAAGTTGTGGCAAACCATTTTTGAAAAATATTACCAATCAGCGGCAATGGTTTCATTTCCTTATTAACCGCATTGATTAATCCTAAGATCCACATTACAAACAGTCCGATACCACCAATTACATAAAGTAGAAACCCAATAAAAGGGATAAGACTAACTATCCATAAACCAACACTAAAGATAATCAAACCAAGCATTTCTCTTAGATGAAAAGCACCTAGTTTAGTTTTATTATTATTGTGCATAATTAATGCAATAATAAAACCAATTAGTGTAATATAGGCAATTACGGCAACTGTATTATCCTCACCTTGATTAACGGGTTGTTGGGGTTGTGGCTGCTGTTGACCCTGTGTATTTCCTTGTGTTTGACTCTCTTGACTCATTTCCATTATCTGCTGTCTTTTAATTTTTTCGAGGTGCAAATATATATCTTTTCTTTGACAAATAAGGGTCATTGTTTTATAATTTTATTTCTGTTCTTATTTTTTCAATTTTATGGTTTGCTTTCGCTTCCATTTCTTTTAACGATGTTTCGAATTGCATTTTTACACCAATATAGAATTTAATTTTAGGTTCTGTTCCCGAAGGTCTAACAGAGATTTTGGTGCCATCAGCATAGAAAAACTGCAAGACATTGGAAACAGGAAATCCCTCAATCTTTTCAGTCGCATTATTATGTAAATTCCGGCGAGTCTGAGTGTTATAATCCAATACCCATTCCGGCAGTTTGCCATCAATGGCAGGTGGATTTTTGCGATAATCGGTCATCATTTGCGAAATGGCGGCAGCTCCTTCGGCACCTTCTTTCACCACATTGACCAGTGTTTCGTAATAAAAACCGTGTCGCCGGTAAATAGCTTCGAGGCGTTGCAGTAAGGTCTGTCCCTGCTCTTTTCCGTAAGCAAACATTTCGGCAATCAGCACTGCGGTAGAGATAGCATCTTTATCGCGGACAAAGTCACCGGTCAGAAAACCGTAACTTTCTTCTCCGCCGCAAATAAATTGTGCTTTGCTTTCGTTGCGGCGAATAACATCGGCAATGTATTTAAAGCCCGTGAGCACATCATACGATGGCACATTGTAATTTTCAGACACCGCTTTCATTAATTCTGTGGTAACAATTGTTTTTACGGTAAATTCCTTGCCTGTAAGTTTGCCGTTTTTCTGCCACTGCTCCAGAATATAGTCGGTGAGCAACGATGCGGTTTGATTACCGTTAAGTAGCTTATAGTCGTTACCGTCTTTCACGGCCAAAGCAATACGATCGGCATCGGGGTCGGTAGCCAGTACAATCTCAGCATCTTCGGTACGGGCTTTAGCAATAGCCATCTCCAACGCCTCACGGTTTTCGGGATTGGGTGATGTTACCGTAGGGAAATTGCCATCGGGAATAGCTTGCTGTTCTTCCAAAATCACATTGGTAAATCCTAATTCGTTCAAGGCAATAGGCAAAAGTGTAATCCCCGTTCCGTGCAAAGCAGTATAAACAATTTTCAATCCGGAATGCTTACGGATAACCGCTTTGTTAAACACCAACTTTTTCAGCTCCTTAAGATAAGCATCATCCACTTCGGCACCAATGGCAGTTATTTTACTTTTATCAGCATTAAATTTTACTTGCGACGGATCTTTTATTTTTTGAACTTCGGCAATAATATTTTTATCGTGTGGTGCGATAATTTGCCCGCCATCGTCCCAATAAACTTTGTATCCGTTATATTCCTTGGGATTATGCGATGCCGTAACAACTATTCCGCTTTGACAGCCGAGATGCCTTACGGCAAACGACAGTTCCGGCGTAGGACGCAGTTCATCGAACAAAAATGCCCGAATACCGTTGGCAGAAAATACGGCAGCAGTTATTTCTGAAAAATAACGACTGTTATTCCTGCTATCGTGGGCTATTGCCACCTTTATTTCAGGCAAGTTCGAGAAATTCTTTTTCAAATAATTGCACAATCCTTGTGTTGCCATTCCCACGGTATATTTATTCATCCTGTTTGTTCCTACACCCATAATACCGCGTAAACCACCGGTACCAAATTCCAAATTTTTGTAAAACGATTCGTAAAGTTCTTTTTCGTCATTGTCTAACAGATGTTGCACTTGACGCCGTGTTTCTTCATCAAAGCCGGATGATAACCACGCTTGTGCTTTTATTTTAATATCGTGTAAATTCATTTGATAAAATTTAGGACAAAAATACCAAAAGATTTTTACTTACAGTTTTTACTTTATTACCCTGAGAAACAACATCGTAAATTATTATTTTACTAACCTGAGTTCGACATAATAAATGAATCACAGAAAACAAATTGGTATAAGATTTTGAAAAGAAATCTTGAAGTCATTGTTTTGGCTAAAGCCAATATGATTTTTTATTCATTAAACGGGATA
>JALTEO010000033.1 GCA_027073875.1 Bacteroidales bacterium | reverse complement strand
GATGTATCTGACAGAATGGGACCTAATAATATGGTGGTAGCGTGGACACCCGATAGCAAACACATAATTTATCGCTCACGAAAACAATCGTTTAACAGTTTTATCGGACAACTTTTTTCCGTGTCTATTGATGGCGGTCTATCCGAAGAATTACCGCTGGCAACAGGTGGTTTCTGTTCGTTTTCGCCCGATGGCAAGAAATTGGCATTCAATCAGGTAATGCGTGAATTTCGCACTTGGAAATACTACCGTGGCGGTATGGCAGATGATGTCCGCATATTTGATTTTGACACCAAAACAGTAACTAAAATCACAAACAATCCCGCTCAAGATATTTTCCCGATGTGGTGGAAGAACACAATATATTTTATGTCGGACCGCGACCGCACAATGAATTTATTTGCTTACGACCTGAACACCAAGACCACCAAAAAAGTTACTGATTTTACGGAATACGACTGTAAATTTCCTTCTATTGGTGACGGTCAAATCGTTTTTGAAAATGCCGGATATATTTATGTGTTCGACATTGCCACACAGAAAGCCACAAAGGTAAGTATCCAAATTAATGATGATTTTGAAGCCGACCACCTGCAAATGAAAAATGCGTATGAACATATTACAGACATATCGGCTTCGCCCAATGCCGAGCGGATTGTTTTTTCTGCTCGCGGAGACATTTTTGATGTTCCCGGAAAAGAAGGTATTACCTATAATCTGACAAAATCTTCCGATGCCCACGAACGCAATGCCGTATGGTCACCCGATGGCAAATATATTGCTTACCTCTCTGACAAGACCGGTGAATTTGAAATTTGGACGGTAAAATCCGACCACAGCGAAAAACCTGTTCAACTGACAAAAAATGCCGACACTTATTATTTCAATATCAAATGGAGTCCCGATAGTAAAAAAATTCTATGGAACGACAAAATGATGCGACTCCAATATATTGACATTGCAACAAAAAAAGTTACCCTGATTACACGAAACAAATTATGGGAAATTACACAGTTTAATTGGAGTCCCGACAGCAAATGGATTGCCTATGCTCAACAGGAAATGAATCATACTACAGCCATTTATCTGTATAATTTAGACACTAAAAAATCTACACAAATTACTGAAGACTGGTTTGCAAGCAGTGCCCCTGTTTTTAGTGACAATGGGAAATATTTATTTTTTGTTTCCAGTCGTGATTTTAACCCCATATACAGTAATACTGAATGGAATCACGCCTATATTGATATGTCAAAGATTTATTTTCTAACACTGGCAAAAGACACTAAATCGCCATTGGCACCAACAGATGATGAAATTGAATCTGAGCCATCTACTCCGAAAAAAACAGATGATTCAAAAACACAAACAACAACAACAGTTAAGCCGGTAAAAATTGACTTGGACGGTATTTCTCAAAGAATTGATGTACTTCCGATAAAAGCTTCAAATTATTGGAATATTCAGGTTATCGGCAATAAAGTTTTTTACAATGAAAGACATTACAAAGGTAAAACAACACTAAAAATGTATGACCTGAAGAAAAAGAAAGAAACCGAGTTAGGCGAAAATCTTTATTATTCACTGAGCACCAACAGAAAGAAATTTATTATTCACAAGTCCAAACAATTTTATATTATCAATGTGCCAAAAGGGAAAATTAACCTTTCAGACACTAAACCCGTCAATTTAAAGAATATGCGTGTGCTTGTGGACTTACACAAGGAATGGAAACAAATTTACGACGAAGGATGGAAACAGATGCAAGATTTCTTTTATATGAAAAATATGCACGGTGTGGATTGGAAAGCCATTCACGATAAATATGCCGTTTTAGTGCCTTATGTGAACCACCGCAAAGACCTGACTTACTTGATGGGCGAAATGATTGGTGAACTTACTATCGGACATGCCTATGTCGGTGGTGGTGATGTACCTAAAATTGATAAAATCTACACAGGACTACTCGGAGCAAAATTAAGTCGTGACAAATCAGGTTACTACAAAATTGATAAAATCCTGAAAGGTGAAAATTGGTACAGCGATACCCGTTCACCACTTACCGGCATTGGCGTAGATGCCAAAGCGGGCGATTATATTATTTCCATTGACCATACGATGACAAATACAGTAGATGACATTTACAAATTACTCATTGATAAAGCGAATAAGCCCATTGAAATTGGTTTCAGCACAACACCCGACGGAAAGAATGTAAAGACTGCCGTAGTAAAACCGGTTGCATCCGAAGCCAATCTGTATTATTATAATTGGGTGCAACATAATATCAAAGTCATTAACGAAAAAACCAACGGACAAGTCGGATACATCCATATTCCCGATATGATGACAGAGGGTTTGAACGAGTTTGTAAAATATTTTTATCCGCAACTGAATAAGCGTGCACTCATCATTGACGATCGCGGTAATGGAGGTGGTAATGTCTCGCCAATGATTATCGAACGCTTGCGACGGGCAATTACCCGTGCCAATATTTCCCGTAACCAGCAAATTCCGGACTATACACCTGAACAAGCTTTCGTAGGTCCAAAAGTATTGTTAATCAATCAATATTCCGCTTCCGATGGCGATTTGTTCCCTTATGGATTCAAGAAACACAAACTCGGTAAAGTGATTGGTGTTCGTTCGTGGGGTGGCGTAGTCGGGATTCGCGGACCACTCCCCTTTGTTGATGGCGGCTATCTCTACAAACCCGAATTTGCTTCCTATTCTGCCGAAAAATCAGAATGGATTATTGAAGGACACGGCGTTGACCCTGACATTGTAGTAGAAAACGACCCTTACAAAGAATATATGGGCGAAGATGCACAACTCAATAAAGCCATAGAAGTTATTATGGAAGAATTAAAGAAATGGCCGGTTAATAAAGTGCCTCCCGTTCCACCTGCACCGGATAAATCTAAATAATTAGTGCCTAGAGTCTAAAGTTTAAAATATCTAAAATATTTTTAAAATTAGAAAAGAATTCCTCACTTAATACTGACTTAATTATTCAATTTACTCAGCAAACCATTAATATCCACCTTGGGTTGGATATATTCTATCAACTTATCAACTGAGATGCGT
Source organism: Bacteroidales bacterium (assembly GCA_027073875.1). Classification (GTDB taxonomy): domain Bacteria; phylum Bacteroidota; class Bacteroidia; order Bacteroidales; family JALTDM01; genus JALTEO01. Next base: position 975 of record JALTEO010000033.1, on the reverse strand, counting down.
TCTTGTTCCATAGAGTCGCGATGACGAACAGTAACCGTATTGTCTTCGAGGGTTTGATGGTCAACCGTAATGGAATAAGGCGTGCCAATGGCATCTTGCCGGCGGTAACGACGACCAATGGAGTCTTTTTCCTCGTATTGGGTATTCATCAATAACCGTAATTGCTTGTAAATGGCTTTTGCTTTTTCGGGCAATCCGTCTTTTTTTACCAGCGGAAAAACAGCAACTTTTACCGGAGCCAGTGCCGGCGGTATTTTCATCACTACACGCGATTCGGTTTTTCCGTTTTCGGTTTTTATCTCTTCTTCTGTGTAGGCATTTGACAATATCATCAAAAATGTGCGGTCTAACCCAATGGAAGTTTCTACAACAAAAGGTACATAGCTCTTGTTCTGTTCGTTGTCAAAGAACTGAATTTTTCTGCCTGAAAATTTCTGATGTTGCGATAAGTCAAAGTCTGTTCGTGAGTGAATGCCTTCAATTTCTTTAAATCCGAACGGGAATTCGTATTCTATGTCGTAGGCAGCATTGGCGTAATGTGCCAACTTGTCGTGTTTGTGGAAACGGTATTTTTCATCGCCCAATCCCAAATTCAGATGCCAACGGTAGCGTTTTTCTTTCCACACCTCAAACCAGTCCAGTTCGGTACCGGGCTTTACGAAAAACTGCATTTCCATTTGTTCAAATTCACGCATACGGAAAATAAACTGCCGTGCAACTATCTCATTACGAAATGCTTTTCCGATTTGAGCAATCCCGAAAGGTAAAGTCATACGGGCAGTTTTTTGCACATTCAGGTAATTGACAAAAATTCCTTGTGCCGTTTCGGGACGCAGGTAAATGCTGTTAGCACCTTCTGATAGTGAACCCAGCTTAGTTTCAAACATCAGATTGAATTGCCGCACATCTGTCCAATTACGAGAACCTGAAACAGGGTCGGTAATTTCGTAATCCACAATAATCTGTTTCAGTTCT
>JALTEO010000032.1 GCA_027073875.1 Bacteroidales bacterium | reverse complement strand
TATTTTTGATACTTCGAGTAACTTAAAACAAAAAGCCTATAACACGGTTCGTAGAGATAAAAAGATGTTCTTGAGATAATGTGTACAACCCCTTATCGCACAATTATTTTTCCCACTTTTAGAAGTTGATTTTTATCATACACATCAACAAAAATAAATCCACTATCCACGGAGAGGGATTTTAAATTCAGCCGGTAACTTTTGCCCGAGAAGTGAAAATTACGTAATAATTGTGCTTGCGCATTGTAAATCCTGACTTCATACCTACCGCTTTTGTTCGTTTGAATATGCAAAATGCCCTGCGTGGGATTTGGAAATATTTTAATTTCTTTTCTGTTTTTTCTGTTTTTGGGTACACCAACAGTTTGTAAATCCCAAGCTGCGAGGGTATATTCCCCTTTTTTGAGGTCATTAGTATAAATATAGCCAATAGACCATATTCCATTTCGTATCTGTGCCACTGTGTGCCATTCTTCGGCAGGTGAACGGCGGTACAATAGAACCACCGAATCGTTTTCTGATCGAAGCAATTTTTTATCAAGGTACTTTGTATGGTCGTAATAGAAGCGTCCGCGGGCTTGCATTCGTTGCTCAAACACTCCGTCGATACTCCAATAACGACTGCCTGAAAGGCGCAAGCCCGAAACCGGTATTTTTAAACTATCCGGTGCCACCCAATGATGTGTCGCCTGAATAAAAGCCGTGTCTATCAGTGAATCAATATACACTTTAAAGTAGGTGTCGGGGAAGCCGTAATTCTCCTTTTTGGTAAAAATCCGGTAATTGTCGGTGGTGGCATCTTCAATTTTTTCGTTCAAATCCAGCAGAACGGCTTTTGGATAAAACGGTGTACTCTTTACGGAATGTCCTGTTTTCCCTGAAAAGTGAACGGTATCCGTTACCTTGTTCAGGTGTTCATCCAAAAAGGTTACTTCCAATACATTGTTATCGGCGAGATAATCAAAACCGTTGTATTTTTGTTTCAGATAAATATCGGTTTGAAAAGGACCGTTTGCTCCGGTTGTCCGTGTTGAATCAATGGAAAAATGTGGTGTTCCCGGAGTAGATACCCATGCATCGAAAAAAGGTGTCATATTTATTCCGGTATAAGTTGTTAAAAAATCGCGCATATCTGCTGATGTTCGGGAGTGCCATGCATTGGCCTGAAGATAGGCCGTCATCCCGTTAAAAAAGAGAGAATCACCCAAATAACCGCGTAACGTATTGACGACCATAGCCCCTTTATCATACGATGTGCTTCCGTAGGTAACTTGCTGTGGAACACTGTCGAGAGCCCAATAGCCATTATCCGTAAAATGGGTTTTTTGCAGAACCTCTTTGTTCCGGTCGCGCATTTCGGTTTTTACTGCCGCTGCACCGTACAAATCCGTTTTATAGTACATTTCGCAAAAACTGGCCCATCCTTCGTTCAACCACATCTCTTCGGCATCGGCACAGGTAACCTCATCGCCAAACCACATGTGCGACAGTTCATGGGCATATAAATATTCATCGAAAGTATTACCGTTAATGGCAAAGTTGGGATAGGCAATATTTGCAGCATGTTCCATGGCGCCGATGGCGGTTCCCACATAACCCACACGGCTGAAAGGGTAAGCCCCGAACCGGTTTTCATAAAAATGAAGAATATCTTTTAAATGGACAAAGCTTCCGGCCACATTGTTTTGTTCCGAAGGTCGTGTATAAATAGTGATGGGAATGGTATCGTGAATACCTTCCAAAGTATCGGAATAACGTACATAATCGCCAACGGCAATGGATATGAGATAGGTAGGAATAGCATGTTGCATACGCCAGTGCCAAGTTACAGTACCGTTTCCATTATCAATAGTATCCATTAAAATTCCGCCGCCAATGGCTTTTTGGCTACTGTCAACCGTGGCATAAACATCGTAAGTTGCTCTATCGGTAAAATCGTCAATGCATGGAAACCATGCTTTTCCAAGGTTATGAGGAATACTTTCAAACCCTACTCCGAGATTAAAAGCATACGTGCCGGAATAATGGAACCCTCCCCAACCTTCGTGAAACGGATGACCGTGGTAATAAACGGTAACGGACAGTGTATCAACGGTTGATACCGGATTGGAAAGCAGAATACGCAACAGTTCGTTGTTAGAAACAAAACCGGTATTAACACCATTTACAAAAACACTATCTGTTGTTAAATCTTTAAAATCGAGTGGAATGGAATGGATATTGTCCACCTTGGGCACAAGGGTAAGGTTGGTAAACCCCGCTAAGGTTTGATTGGTGGTATTAATCTCCAAAAGGTGAATATTGTAATGTAAAGCATGAAGTGTATCGCCCACTCCATTGCTATTTTGTGCGCCCAACAGATAGGTATTGCAGAGAAAGAGAAGGGTTAGAAATGTGTGTTTCATCTGTTTATAATTTTATATTTCATGGGTGTCATGTGCATTGTGTGGCTCTCCTCTTGAAAGAGGGAGGAATAGTTTTTTTTATTCTTCATTTAACCTTTTTGCAGTTTTTCATTCTTAAATCCTCATAAATCATTTGATTAGTAGCCTCCGAAACTTTTTCAAGATTTGCTAAAAAGATCTCTGTATCTGAGTAATTAGGTTGTAAAGGTATGAATTTTACGGAAAATACGTCTTTCTCAAACACTATTTCTTTTTGCTTGATTCCTTTCACTCTCTTTGCTCCTTCCCTAACCTCATTACATACGTAATCCGGTGATAAATAGTGGTACAGACAATATTCATATTTACAATTAATTGCGGTATGCAGTATAAGCCATTGTTAGGCACTGGCCTTGTTTATTATTTTAATTAAAATCTTTAGTTCTTAAATACTTATCAATATATTGTATTTTTTCTTTAGGAATATCAATTTCAGATGCTGTTTTAGACCATTGATTCACTGCTGACACAACTTCTTCTAAAATTATGTTGGCCTTTTTAATGCCAAATTTCTTAGCGAAATTTAATAAATCGTCTTTAGTAAAATTATCGTACTTACCATTAATCGATGATTGGTGTACATTAGTCCATGTTCCACCCTGACTATATGAAAAACAAATGTCATATGCCGGAGATATTTGCCAATTCCCATTCTTATTCATTAAGAACGAGAAGTTCTTTACATGGTCATCATGATTTCTTGCAACAACATTGAATAGCATGCGCCTATATTGCTGTTCATATTGTTTGTATGAAAGTTGAAGTTTTTTCATAAGCCTAAACAAAGTTTCATAACTACTTGCTTTTTGAATTTTGTAATCTATGCCTGCTAAAGCACTAAATGTCTGCATATGAATTTTTTCACCATTATCCGTACGGTCAAACCGTTTTGTTAAAAAGTGAAATCTACCATTTTCTTCATGTAAAGTACTTTCTGAGATTTCAATCCCTGCTTCTTTTGCTAATTTGTAGTAAGCAAATTCTATTTTGCCCATACCTTCACTTTCTCCCAGGGTTTGTTTATTTACCCCGTCTATTTTCAGTAGCCAATACGAATAACCTTTTGGTTGCATGATATCGCCAGGTCTTATTTCTATAATTTTTTTGTTTTGATCTCTTTTAATGGCAATCAAGGCTTTAGCCCTAGCTCCTCCGACGGATGTACCTATTCTCAATATTTCAGCAAGACTATCTTTGTTCAAATCAGAAAAGGAACTTTCTTTCTTACTGTTTAAAACACTTTTTGCAATGTCATATAATTCACTAATATCAACTATACTATTATCATCTTCTCTGTGATTAATTGGTATATACTCCAATGCGCCCATTCCTCTTTTGCCCACATAAGTTAATCTGTCAACCGGATTGATGTCATCCATAGACAATTCTCTTTGTTTTAGCCATTCTTTCATCATGACATTACCAAAATCATCTGGCATTGAATCAGACAATAAATAAGGTAAATTGTGAAAGTTGATATGGTCTCTGTTTGTTTCAAATATTCTTTCTCCTGTTGGCATTATAATCGGAGATGGTTCTATGACATTAACTATTTCGCTGTTATATTGAAAAGTAGAACTTTTCTTATCAGCATTCCATTCTGCCGTTCCTAATAATTGACCAT
>JALTEO010000031.1 GCA_027073875.1 Bacteroidales bacterium | reverse complement strand
CCCTTAGGTGTTTAAATCAATCATAAATGTTTCATCGTCTTTTTATTATGGCAAAATAGTAACAGGCGTTTTTTCTACATTACTCTGGTGAAGTGCTCTGTCGTAGATATAAAAAGTATAATAGACTGTATCGTGCAAGAGCGGATAATTATAATCAATATTAACTTTTACAGATCCTTTCAGTGTTTTATTTTGTCCGGTTGCCGCTACATAAGGAATACGGTAATGATACGGAACAACCGGATTGCTTTCGACAAAACTGTCGTTTACGGCATAGTATTCCGTAATGTAGAGATTGTAAAAATAAGTGCTGTCGTAGGGTGCCGTGGTATCGGTTTCCATCAACCCAATATCACCGTCGCCATCCACAAAGTCAAAGATAAGTGTGCCACGCAGCACAGGATTATCTAGGGCATCAACCGTATCTTTTAATACAAAATCAGAAAATGTAATTGCCGGAATATCAGGATATTTTACAGGTTTTTTACAGCCGGACAACAAAAAGAAAATCAAAAAAACGAGGGCAATATTTCGTTTTAAATATGGTGTGCTTGGCATTTCAATGCTCCATTTTTTTAGTTTTGCACTATATTTATTTATTGTTATCAGATTCATTTTTAGCATTATCTATCAAATTTTCTTTAGATGCAGTGTTTGCTATGCCATTTTATTCGTCTAATCGTGTTTCAATATCCATATGTTGATGTAAAATCCTGATGATCTCAATTTCGTTATCTTTCTTGTTGATTTTATAAAAAATGAAATGTGATTTTATTTGAGAACGAAAATATCCTTTTCTTATTTTACTATAGTCTTTTCCTGACTTTGGGTTTTTAGTAAGATATTCTATTTCATCCATTATTAAATTGAAATATCTGTCAGCCTGCTCTATTGACCATTTATCAATTGTGTAAAGCCAAATATTTTCAATATCTCGACTTGCTTCTTGACTGATTTTATATTTCATTATTCAGCTAAATGTTCTTGATGAAGTTTTTTTAAAAAAGAGGTTCGGTTAAAATCTTTTATAAATCCTGATTTTTCACCTTTTTTCAACTCTTTTATAAGTTCATTCTTTTTAGATTCTTCATATTCAAGCATCCTCAAAGCGGCTCTCACAACTTCACTTGCAGAAGAATACTTTCCTGATTTAACTTGTTTATTAATGAAATTATTAAAATAATCTCCTAACGAAATTGACATATTTTTCGCCATAAACTTAAAATTTGATACAAAGATACCAAATTCTTGGTATAATTTCAAAATAAATTTTCATTTCCCCTCCAAATAGGTTACAGATAACAGATTTGCGTTATCATTTTTCTACAGAATTTTCTTTTTTAATAACGAGTGAAAGCTCATCTAATTGTTCTTTGCTTATTTCCGATGGTGAATCCAGCATCAAATCGCGACCTGCATTATTTTTCGGGAAAGCAATCACATCACGGATATAAGAAGTGCCGGCGAGAATGGCGACAATCCTGTCCAGACCGAAAGCGATACCACCGTGTGGCGGAGCACCATATTTAAAGGCATTGATAATAAATCCGAATTTCTCATTTATCTCGTCTTCTGCCAAATTAAGTGTGCGGAACATCTTTTTTTGTACTTCGGCATCATGGATACGGATAGAACCGCCGCCGATTTCCATTCCGTTCAGTACCATATCATAAGCATTGGCGTGCATCGCTGCAGGGTTGGTTTCAAACAATCCGACATCTTCTGCCTTGGGTGCCGTAAACGGATGATGCATTGCATTGTATCGCTGTGCTTCTTCGTCCCATTCGTAAAGCGGGAAATCAGTTACCCACAACGGTGCAAAATCGTTTTCGTTTATCAGAGCAAAGTGTTCTGCCAAATGAATCCGTAACCGACCGAGGGCGGTAAGTGTCTCTGTGCGATTACCTGACAAAATGAAAAGAATGTCGCCGGAATTCATTCCGATTTGTGACGAGATTTTTTGCCAATCTTCGGGCGAATAGAATTTGTCAATAGACGATTTGAACGAACCGTCACCGTTATATTTCAGGTAAACCATACCTTTGGCACCTACTTGCGGTGTTTTGACATAATCCGTCAATCCGTCAATAATTTTCCGGGATATTTCCGCTTGTCCGGGAACAATGATTCCACCGATATATTCCGCCGAATCAAATACATTAAAATTTCGTCCTTTAATTATTTCCGTCAAGTCTGTAATGGGGAGGTCAAACCGCAAATCGGGTTTGTCGGTTCCGTAAATTGCCATTGCCTTTTCAAACGGTATTCTTGGAAATTTATCTAATTGCTTTCCGGTTACTTCCTTAATGACAAATTGCATCAGTCCTTCAAACATTTGCAGTATATCTTCCTGCTCCACAAATGACATTTCGCAGTCTATTTGCGTAAATTCGGGTTGACGGTCGGCTCTGAAATCCTCGTCGCGGAAACATTTTACAATCTGGAAATAGCGGTCGTATCCACCAATCATCAGCAATTGTTTAAAAGTCTGTGGCGACTGAGGCAACGCATAAAAATTTCCGGCATGCAACCGTGAAGGAACGACAAAATCGCGAGCACCTTCGGGCGTTGACTTTATCAGATAAGGCGTTTCTATCTCGGCAAATTGCTGCCCGTCCATATAATCACGCACCAGTTTTGTAACACGGTGACGGAGATAAATATTTTTCTGCATCACGGGGCGTCGCAAATCCAAATAACGGTATTTTGCACGGAGTTCCTCGCCACCGTCGGTATTATCTTCTATGGTGAACGGCGGTATGTCGGAAGCGTTGAGTATTGTCAGTGTTTCTACCTGTATTTCAATTTCTCCGGTAGGCAAATTCGGGTTCTTAGTGTATCGTTCAATTACTTTTCCTGATACCTGAACAACAAATTCGCGTCCTATCTTCTTCACATTTTCCCATACGCAGGCATTAGTTTTGCCTTCTTCAAAAACTAATTGTGTAATTCCGTAGCGGTCGCGTAAATCAACCCATATCATTTTCCCTTTATTTCGGATGGTTTGTGCCCATCCGCTCAAAGTTACAGTCTGTCCTATTTGTTTGGCATTCAGCTCTCCGCAAGTATGTGTTCTATACATTATTTTAAACTAATTTGATGACAAATTTAACGGTTATACCAAAACGAATTATAAATTAGTTCAAAAAAGATTTGGTATAATGCCGGTGTTACATGAAAATAGTACAATTTATTGGACTCTATATTGACCATGCAATCGGTATCACTTCGATATTCAGAGAACGATGTAATCGTTCGTAGGAATCTACAAAAAAGAACCGTCACTGTGAGCCACAGGCGTAACAATCTGTTTAATAGTGCTATGAAAGAGATTATTACGCTCCTTTCAGTCGCTCATAATGAATTCTATTAATGAGATTTCTCACTTTGTTCGAAATGACGGGTCTTTTTATATCTCGTCATTCAAAAACGGATTTGTTTTTGCTTCAATACCAATTGTTGTTTCCGGTCCGTGTCCGGGGAAAACCTGCGTATCTTCGGGGAGTGTCAAAAGCTTGGTGTGAATACCGCCAAGTAAATCGTCCAGATTGCCACCCTGCAAATCAGTTCTCCCAATGGAGCCATTAAATAAGATATCCCCGACAACAGCAATTTTATTCGGTTCACTGTAATAAAAAACGCTGCCTTCGGAATGTCCGGGAAGATGTGTTACGCTTAATTTTGAGTTGCCAATGGATAATTCTTCGCCGTCTTCGATTTTGTAATTAATGACAGGCAGTTGTGCAAAAGAGATATCAAAAGCCGCTGCATGTTCCGGTGCACTACTTATCATTTTTTCTGCTTCAGCGTGGGCATATACCGGCAGATTAAAGGTCTCGACCAAAAAATTTACGCCACAGATATGGTCAAAATGTCCGTGTGTCAACAAAATCATTTTCGGATTCAGCCCGTTTTCGATAATAAACGATTTAATTCGTGTGTTTTCATCTTCGTTGTAATTCCCCGGGTCAACAATGGCACAAGTTTTTGTTTCGTCTATTAGCACATAGGAATTTTCCTGAAACGGATTGAAAATAAATCGGTAAACTTCTAACATAATATTTTTTTTAATTTAAGAGCATTTT
>JALTEO010000030.1 GCA_027073875.1 Bacteroidales bacterium | reverse complement strand
ATGAAATTTGCCGTTTTGAAAGAAACAAAAGTACCTGTTGACCATCGTGTGGTATTACCACCAGATGCTGCCAAACGATTTCAAGAACAATATGCCGATGAAATGGAACTTGTTGTGCAATCAAGTGACATTCGTGCTTTTAATGATGACGAATACCGAAAAGTCGGCATTCCTGTTGTTGAAGATGTTTCGGACTGTGATGTGCTGATGGGCGTAAAAGAAGTAAAAATTCCAAAATTAATTGCCGGTAAATCATATATGTTTTTTTCGCATACAGCAAAAAAACAGCCCTATAATCGTCCGCTTTTACAAGCATTCTTGTCAAAAAACATCAGAATGATTGACCATGAATACCTGACTGATAAAAACAATATCCGTTTGGTAGCTTTTGGCTATTGGGCAGGTTTGGTTGGTGCCTATAACGGATTGATTACTTATGGAAAAAAGACCGGAAATTATGATTTAAAACCTGCTAACCAATGTTTCGATAAAAATGAATTGTTTGCCGAATTGAAAAAAGTAAAAATTGAAGAACCCATCAAAATATTATTGACCGGTGGTGGACGGGTAGCATCGGGTGCGATGGATACATTAAATCATTTGGGAATTAAAAAGGTTACACCGCAGGAATATTTGAAATATGAATTTAAATATCCGGTATATGCACAGATTGACCCGTGGGATTATGCCAAACGGAAATGCGGAGAACCATTTGATTTACAGCACTTCTTTGAACATCCCGATGTTTATGTCTCCACTTTTCAGCCATATCCCAAGCAAACCGATATGTGGGTAGCTTGTCATTTCTGGGATCCGCGGTCACCTGTTTTTCTAAAACCGGACGATTATAAAAGCGACGACTTCCGCATTAGCATTATTGCAGATGTTAGTTGCGATATTAAGGAACCGATACCTTCTACCCTACGGGCATCTACCATTGAAGATCCCTTGTATGGTTATGACCGTTTTACAGGCGAAGAAGTTGAACCGTTTGCTCCAAATGCCGTTACGGTAATGGCTGTTGATAATCTGCCGGGCGAACTGCCGCGAAATGCTTCCGAAGATTTTGGAAATACGCTTGTGGATAAAGTATTACCATCATTTTTCAATGGCGACAAGGAAGGAATCTTGCAGCGGGCTTCCATCACTCAAGATGGGAAGTTGACAGACCATTTTGCGTATCTGCAAGATTTTGCCGATGGGAAAGAATAAATTCCTGCTTAATGTCTATCAAGAAATGGAATGAACAAGATCGTCCCCGTGAAAAACTGGTAGAACAGGGTGCTCGCAGTTTGACCGACGCCGAACTGTTAGCAATTCTTATTGGCTCAGGTAATACCGAGAAAAATGCAGTAGAATTGGCTCGCGAAATCCTACAATCTGCCGATAACGATTTGTTTGTGCTCGGAAAATATACTGTTGACGATTTTTCATCTGTTTTTAAAGGAATTGGTCAGGCAAAAGCAGTTACCATTGTGGCAGCATTGGAGTTAGGTCGTCGTCGTAAGGAAAATGAGAATGATAAACGCCGCAAACCAATAAAATCGAGCCAAGATGTATTTGAAGTTTTCCAACCCTTAATTGGTGATACGCCGCACGAAGAGTTTTGGGTAATGTATCTGAATCGCTCTAACCGGATTATTGCAAAACAGCAATTAAGTAGCGGTGGTACTACCGGAACGGTTGTGGATGAAAAACTAATTATCAGGACAGCACTACTGAAATATGCCGAGAGTATCATATTGTGTCATAATCATCCGTCGGGAAATATTTCTCCAAGTCAAGCAGACATTCAGATTACCGAAAAAATAAAAAATGCAGGTTCTTTTTTTTCCATCAAGTTATTAGACCATATCATTATTGGTGGAAATAGCTTTTCGAGCTTTGCCGACGACGGACGCTTATAAAGAAATCATCACTCAGTATTGTCAAGCAACTGAAAATCAATAGACTCGTGCTTTAGCACAAGTCTAAAATATATAGAAAATGGTTGTTTTGGCGGTATTTTGGTTTGCGAAGCACCAAAATCGTGACAAAACATTTTGAGAATTAATAGGTTAAAATTTTAATTTGCTACTAAAAAAAAGAGCCATCAATAAAGATGACTCTAATGCGGGTGGAAGATGGGACTCGAACCCACGGCCCTCGGAACCACAATCCGATGCTCTAACCAACTGAGCTACATCCACCATAATTTAGAACTTGCTTAAAAAAGCGGTGCAAATTTAATTAAATTTTGAATATCCAAAGAAATAACGCGGGAAATTCATGGAATTTTCTACAATTTCCGGATTAATAATTCGTAATTCATTTTATGTGTCGCTCCTACGGTGCTGTTTTTATGTTTGTTTTTTTCTACAAACATATCGCACCTACGGTGCTTACAATGGACAATTAACAATGTATAATTAACAATTGACAATTTATGTCGAAGGCATCTCTTCGGGATGATGTGCAATTTATAGCAAAGGTATTCGTAATTGATAATTCCTAATTCGTAATTAATAAATCTAGGCACTCCAGACTTTAGGCACTCTAGGCACTTAATACAATTAACAATCGACAAAAGGCATTCGTAATTCCTAATTGACAATTCGTAATTAATCTAGTCACTTTAAATTGTTTCTCCCCTATGTCATTTCTTTTTTTTATGTAAGTTTGCAAAATGATGAAAACAATGCGTATGCATGATATTATTTTATTACTCATAATCGGTGTTATTGCCGGTTTTGTGAGTGGCTCAATGGGTGTTGGCGGTGGCATTATTATTGTTCCCGCCTTGGTTTTTTTATTTGGTATGTCGCAACAAGAAGCACAAGGCACCAGTTTGGGCGTTTTGGTTTTTCCGGTTGTTCTGCTGGCAGCATATAATTATTATAAAGAAGATTATGTTAATATAAAATTCTCACTTATTCTGATAATTGCTTTTGTATTAGGTGGTTATTTTGGCTCACAACTTGCCGTTCATCTTTCATCGGCAACACTCCGTAAGATTTTTGGGATTCTTGTATTACTGGTTGGCATAAAGATGATTTTCGGGAAATAAATCCATGTCTGACGAACAAGCCAAGCTGATAAAACGCATTAAACCTTGGAAAATCATCGTTCCAATGATACTCGGTGTTGGCGTGGTGGTATGGCTGTTCTACGGTGAATTTGATGCCAAGGTTTTTTCAACCGTAAACATTTCCGGGAAAGTAATTGTATTTATCGGATTAGCATTTCTGATGATGGCTATCCGTGACCTTGGCTATATGATACGGATAAAGATATTGTCCGAAAATAAATTTTCGTGGCGTAGTGTTTTTAATATCAATTTCTTGTGGGAATTTACTTCGGCAATTACGCCATCGGCTGTTGGCGGCACTGCTTTTGCCGTGATTTATGTCTTTAAAGAAGGACTGTCTTTAGGCAAAAGTACGGCATTAGTTCTTGCAACGGCATTTTTAGATGAGTTGTATTTCTTTTTGATGTTTCCGTTGATGATTTTATTGGTGAATCCTGAAGTGCTTTTTGGCTTGGGCAACGGATTTGCCGGTTCTTTGGATTTTGAAAACCGGTATTTTTATTTTTCTGTTATCGGTTATGGCATCAAAACAGCTTTTATTCTATTGGTGTTTTATGGTTTATTTCTGCGTCCATTTAGGTTAAAACAATTACTGCTGTGGTTGTTTCGCTTACCTTTTCTGAAACGGTGGCGGAAGGGTGCTGAAAAAACAGGCGATGACATTGTAGTGAGTTCAGAAATTTTAAAAAAGAAAGGATTTGCGTTCTGGCTGAAATCTTTTTTGGCAACTTTTTTTTCATGGTCGGCTCGTTACCTTGTTTTGAACTTTTTGTTACTGGCATTGTATGCGGCAATCAATCCTGCTATGCTCAACGGAATGACTTTGGGTGACCACCTGTTAGTCTTTGCCCGCCAGTTGGTTATGTGGATAATGATGTTGGTGCTGCCATCGCCCGGCGGCAGTGGTTTTGCCGAGGCGGTTTTTTCCGATTATATGGCTGATTTTATGCCGTTGGCTTTTGTCGGACTCATGGCTTTTCTGTGGCGAATAGTTACTTATTATCCGTATTTGATTATTG